>JAAUUG010000074.1 GCA_012031195.1 Oscillatoriales cyanobacterium SM2_1_8 | reverse complement strand
TTAGGCTAATGCTTAAGTTCAAATGTCTTTAATCGCTTGTTTTGCATAAGCGACGGAGACAAAACAAGTTCGGGTCGCAGGGGCGAAGCCCCCGACAATGGCTCTATTGGACTTTCGTTGGGCAAGAAAAAAACGTATCAATTTTAATTGAAATGACTATATCGCTGTAAATAACTTGGTTGGGACGGGGTGCAGGGGTTTTGCTCTTGGCTGGGGGCTTCGGCGTGAGCGCTCAGCCGAACGGCGTAGCTCCCAAACCCCCTTTTCTTTTGATGTCCGAACCCTACCCGAATATATAGTCATTTTAATTAAGAATGCGCTTGTATAGCTGTTTGCATAGCGACGAGACAAGACAAGTCGGGTCGCAGGGGCGAAGCCCCCGTACAGGGTTTTCTTGGACTTTTGCTGAACCAGGAAAAGCTGTGCCAATTTTAATTAAAAACACTATAGCTATAAGTTTGCGGGGAACTTGTACCCCAGAGCCCCTATCTTAAAACACGAAGCACACGGATTTGGATTTGGTTATGGCGATTCTTCCTGTTCTCGGCGGCGGTTTTCTGAATTTCAGCGACGGCGACGATGTGTATCGATTTCGGCCGGCGAGACGTTGGGGCTACCGGTGCGGGCCCTCGGCGGCAACGATTCCATCGTGGGCAGCGAAGACAACGACAACTTGTTTGGCAACCAGGGCAACGATACCCTTATTGGTCTGGCGGGCGACGACGATTTGCGGGGGGGGCAAGGCAACGACTTTCTGGATGGCGGCGAAGGCAACGATTCCCTGTTTGGCAATTTGGAGGACGACATCCTTGCCGGCGCCGTTGGCAACGATGTGTTGCGGGGGGGCAAAGGCAGCGATTTGCTGTTTGGCGAAGCTGGCAACGATGTTTTGTACGGCGACTTGGGCAGCGATACCATGATTGGCGGTTTGGGGGCCGATACGTTTGTGCTCAATGCCGAAGCGATTGTCGATCCTGTCCAAGCGGATGCGATCGCCGATTTCAATCCGGCGGAAGGCGATCGCATTGCCGTACCGCTGGGGGTACCGTTGTTGGAAATTTTGGTGTTGCCGGGGAACGCCGAGTTGAACGGTCGGGTGTTGCCGTTTACGGTCAACGATACGGTGATCGCCCGGGGCAACAGCATTTTGGCCTATGTGCCGGGGGTAACCTTTGCTTCGGTCGATGCCAACTTGATTCCCAGCGAAGGTTTGCCGGGTTAGGAAAGCAAGCCGGAGCCAAATTTTTGCCAGAGCACCCGGGCCAAAGTCCACAACTCCCAGCTTACGAAGCCCAACAACACGACAAACAGCACCGAATTGGCGATCGCCTTAAGTTGTGACATTTTGCTTGTTCCAAGGGTAGGGATCGAAAGCACATCGAACGAAGCCGTGGCCATGGAGTGTTCCGTCCATTGTGGGCCAAAGGCTTTTTCCAGAATGCGCCGAATTTTATCGTTTTGCGGCTGCTGGGCGCAATACCGACGGCGATCGCCCATCAACCCCCACCGACACCAGCGCCCCTTCACCAATAACCTTGACTTCACGAACCCTGGCGCTGGCAACATAACGTTCGTGTTCAGCGGCGGCTAGTAACCTTCGCATCTCGCCGATAACCTCTGTTCCGTCCGCTGCAACACGGTTGTTAGACATCGTTTTGACTGTGATCACAGCAGAGGAATTGATATTACTTTAGGAAACACTCAGGCGCACTTCTTGCTGCACTTGTAGAGGTTGCTGAACCTGAACAAATGCATCATAAATTGAAATTTCTGAGTTGATAGCTTCAAAACTGACAACTAAAGAGTAGGGAACAGTAGCTTCTGAATTCTTATTCCATCCTTCATGCCCTACTACGGCGACACAGAACCCCTCACGCAAATCATAAGATTGAACTAATGCCCAGTCTTTCTGAACGGTTCCTGCACTTCTGGAAACCTCTTTCACGATTCCATCAATTCCTTTGGGTCTTCGCTGATCATCACCATTAGGTCTGAACTGTCTCTTGCCAAGAGTCCAACGAAATAAACCTTCACCTTCATCAGCATCTTCTGGAGCTTCATTGTATTCTTTGAGTACCCTGTCTAAAAACTTTTGAGGATCTTCTCCTTTTTTACTGCATGTCCAATCAAGCCATGTTGATAAATATTTCCTCCGATGCCGACGAGTACGGCGAGGTTCAGCAACATAGGACAACGTAATTTCAATCAAAATCTCAAAACCTTCACCTTCCCTTAAAAGACTTTCTGGTATTTGGACTTGATAAATTTTGGCTTGCCGAGCGCGGATAATTTCATTTCCTTGAGTTGTCAAGGTTACACGATTGGGAAAATTACCCAAAGCTCTATCAAGATTGGGAATTCCATAGCCCATTGTTCTAATTCCTTGATACAGTTTTGCGACTGACTCATTTGTCCAATTGGGTAAGCGTGCTGACTGAACAACAAGCGCGCGATACAATAAAGTACTTTCTTGGGGAAATGTTGCCGCTAAAGCGGCTGCAATATGAGTTACTTTCGGAGCAGCAAAAGAAGTCCCAACAGCATCAGAACTGATAGCTTTGCCACCGTAAAGCGTAGATCTTACTAGCTCAGGACAAACTGGCTCTGGTTTAGTGAAGCTTGGTGAAGTAGGTGAGTCAATTACATAATCTCCTCCGTACTCTACTACTTCTGGTTTGATAGTGCCCCAAATCCCTAATCCTGAACAAGAGAATGAAGAAGGATAATCTACTTCTGCCACTGATTTAAGTGGAGGATTTTGATAAGCAGTATGAGCAACTGAACCTACCGTCAATGCTTGAAAACTTTGGGCAGGGTTCGCAACTCGTGCAGAGGGAGTTAATAAATACTGTGGATAGAGCCGCCCAGCCTGCATATGTGTGTATATAGATGGTCGAGTAACAAAGCTCGAATTCGCTTCAATGTTTCCCGCAGCGACAATAAATAAAATATCTTTTTCCCAAGTCAACTTATCTATTGCGGCTGCCCAAGGAGTCATAGATTGGGTTCGACAAGGAGCGATTCCTGCAACTGAATGATTGAAAATTCGAGTTCTGGTACGGTGATGGTAAAATCCTACAATTTCTTCCAGCACTTCAGGTGGAAATAGTTTTTTAGGTAGCTGATTGCTACCATCAAGAATTCTAGCGTTTTGAATCCAACATATTGCTTGCTGACGACCTGTAGTAGGAATCCCGCGAGGATAAAGAACAGCACCAGAAACTCTAGTACCATGTCCACCTCCTCGAACATAGTCAGCAGTCATATCAAGTTCTCCAGGCACCCATGATTTGGAATACTGTGAATCAATTGCAACCCGTAATTTAGGGTGAAGTTCTTGAATACCACTATCGATCACGCAAACTTTAGGCGCATTAGGAGCGCGAGGTTCTAACATAAACAGTTCCCGGTCGGATTCAGATCCATTAGGTGTCACTAAGGAGGATTAAATTCATCAGGTTCACTGACATCAAAGATATACGGAAAGTTGAGAACAAGATCCTTTAAACCTTTTCCAAGAATCCGAATACGACAAGAAAAGCTATCTGGTAAACGTGAAATCCCTATTTCTTCACCAGCTATATTTCTAAGGATTTCGCCATTGTATTGGTTAATAAATTTTTGAAGTTGATCCGTTCGTTCTGAATATAAGTCATCCCATTCTTCAGGAGACAAATTGTGCTTGTCTAACCATTTGTTGACTCGTTTCTGATATTTTTCATCTCCTTCATTCTCCCTACGCTTGGGGCATTTTGAATACTGCTCCTGTATATTTATACAAGCAACACCGATGTCTACTATATACTCCTGTTGCTCTAGAATCCGCTCCCAATCTGCTTTAAGACTTTCAGAAAGAATATATTCCGGGCGTTGAGTTCCTTCCAAAATCTGCCAAATTTCTGGAACTTTACCCCCACCTCTCTGAGAGTTAATAAATTGCTCAATCTTTTTTCTGAGTTCTGAAAGCTCTGTGTCAGATGAAGCTCCAACAATATAACCCTGTTCTAAATCTGCAACGACCTCGATTCCAAAACTCTTCAAAGCATCTGCATCAAACAAATCAGGATCTACTTGTAGGATGAAAGATGCTGCTTCTGGCAATTCAGGTTTGCCCTCTTCCTCCCGTCTTTTCTTCTCCTCTTGCCAGTTTGTGGTGATGAGATCAATTGAAGATTTCAGCTTGTTACCATGTCCACCTGCATCTCCCCTGTTAGCCAAGGTGGTTGCTGAAACTCTGCCACCACCTCCTGGTGGAGCAGAGGCTATCCCTTCTTTAACTAGGCGAAGTGAAATGTGAGGAAAGTGTTCGGAGCTATCAGGCATGAGAAACTAAAACGTCTTGAATTGACTCTTCTAAATGTTCTTGAATGACTAGCTCTTCACGATCTAGAATGGCTCGTTTTGCAGCATCCTGAGCAACTCTCGTAACTTGTGCAGCCGAAAAATTCACCATTTTATGCACAACTAAATTCCAATCGATTGAGCCAACTTCAACTGAAGAGAGGGTCTGTTTAAGAATAGCTTCAATTTCTGGTTCTGTTGGCTTTGGCACTTCAATAGCATCATCAAATCTTCGCCAAACAGCTTCATCAAGGAACTTGGTCAGATTAGTCGCAGCCACAAGTAAGCCGTTTGAGACTTCGTACTCATCAAGTAGTTGGAGAAATGTATTGACTACACGCTTAATTTCACCAACCTCTTGGCTATCCTCACGCGATTTAGCCAGTGCGTCACATTCGTCAATAAAAAGCAAACAAGGAGAAGCAACAGCAGTTTCAAATACTTCACGCAAATTAGTAGCGGTTTCTCCTAAATACGAGGAGACCATTGCATCAAAGCGAACTTTAACTAAAGCTAAGCCGGTATTCCAAGCAATACGTTCGGCTCCCATAGTTTTACCGCACCCTGGAGAACCATAAAGCAAAATCTTCTGACGATACCGCAAACCATGATGAGCAAGCCGATCACGAGCAGCATATTCCCGTTCAATACGACGGAATCGTGTTTCAACAGCATCAGAGAGGATCATATGATGCCGCAAATTATCACGAGGAATAGTAACAATGAACGGATGATTGAATCTATGCTTACTTGATAAGAGTGTAAGCGGTCTTGACTCAGGTGCTTTAGATCCAGTCTCTACTGAAGTTGTTGTGGTAGAACTAGCTTTATAAGGAACTGTTGATGAATTTTCGGATTTAGTAAGACGGGCGCTTTTTCGGAGAATGCTTTCCAGTTGATCAGCAAGATTGACATGTCCTAGCTTACGCTCTTCTTCTACGACGATAGATAGCATACTCTGGATTGCCTGTGAATCCTCACTGGCAACAGCACGAAATAAACGTTTGAGCACCTCTCCCTTCATTCCTTGACCCGTCGCCCACAGTCTCCTCTTCTAATCTTACGATACCTAAACCTCCCGAAAACTTATGAAAACTTTACAAAATTAAAATGTGCCTTCTGTGGCTTAGGGGTAGCAATGATGTCTAACTAGGTATTATGCGGCGGGTTAAGGTATAACACCCTAGCCTCCGGAAATCTGGATCGCAGGATGAGAAGACCCTAGAGGAAGTTTAACATCCCTGGACAAGAGCGTCAATCACGGCGATGGAGGCAACCCACGTCGCGATCGCCGCGCCGATACTTCAGAACAAGCGAGGGGATTGTCCAATCACAGCACATCAAACAAAACCGTGGTCATGTAGCGTTCCGTCCATTCCGGGCCAAAGGCTTTTTCCAGAATGCGCCGGGTTTTGTCATTTTGTCGCTGCTGGGCACAATACCGGCGTTGACCGGCGGCGATCGCCGGGTTGTCGGCAACGGTGTCCATCGCCAAGGCCATGTGGCAAGCGATGCGGGCATAGGCCACCGCCAAATCCAAAAAGGCCTGTTCTTCGGCGGGGGTTTCCAACCGCACAAACACGCAATAGGGGGAAAAGATGCCCCCCCACGGCGGCAATTCTCGATAGTGGGGAAACCGTTGCCGGATCTCCGCCAGGGCCTGCAATTCCCCTTCGTAGCGGGGGGGCAAAGGCACCACCGGCGACAAATCGGCGATCGCGGCGCTGATGGTGCGGGCATTGCCCACCAAATCGCAACCAAAAATTGGCAACGGCGCGTCGGTCTGCGGAAACATCACGCAGTGCAAAATATCGAGGTTGGTGCCCACCTTCGCCAATTCCAGGTGCAGCTTGCGAAAAGGCGGGGCCGAAAAACACCGGTTTTCGATCGCCACCCGCTGAGCATCCAATTCCCCTTCGATGTACCCCAAATCGCTGGGCATGGGGTAATCGCTCAGGGTTAAATGTTCCCGCCAGGTGGCCTCCAGCGCGTGGGCCAACCGGGAAACCAAAGGGTGAAAAGTGCGCACAGCCATGGGGGGGAGGTTATTGCAAATATCGGAGGGTGTTGTCGTCCTGAAACAGGCGTTGCAAATCGTATTCTACGTTGTCCAGCAACAACGCAAAATTGCTGCGATCGTATTCCCCTTCCGAAAAGGTCTCCAGTTGCAACGAGGACTCTTCCCAGTCAATCCAGGCCTTCAGAAAGATAAAGTCGGCGTTGAGGGCATTCACCCACTCCAACAATTCCAGGTGAGGATGATCCTGCACGGCATAGATGCTAGATACCAAGACCCCCCGCTGATCGACCGCCCTCAAAATCAAATTGGGCTTGCGGCGATGGCGGCAAAGCAAGACATCTTCTTCCTCTTCTTCGACTTGATAGCCGTAAAATTCGAGGTGATTCCGGTACAGCGCTAAACTGTGGGCTACGGCTTCGCTGAAGGGGCGGACGGGTTCGGTCACGATGCTGGACAAAAGTTTACAAAGGGATGATTCCAGTGTAGAGGAGAGGACCCCCCCGCCCTCCACCTCGCAACAAAGCGATACTTTCTACACTTTCTACGGAGCCCCATGCAGCAGGGGGATGCTGGCGGCAAGGGTGACCTCTTGGCGATCGCCCGTCTGCAGCCATTTTAGTTGCAACACTTCCCGCTGGGCTTCGTCGTCGCCGAGCACAATGGCGGCCAAGGCACCGCTGGCGGCGGCCCGTTTCAGTTGTTTATCGAGTTTGGCTTGGGTCAAGTCGAGGTCAACCGTGAGGCCGGCAGCCCGCAGGGTTTGGGCCACCTTCAGGGAAAACGGAGCGGCCAGGGAGCCCCGGGCCACAATGTAGGCATGGAGGGGCGGTGGGGCCGGCGGTTCCCCCAACAACAACACCAGCCGTTCCAGTCCCATGGCCCATCCGATCGCCGGGGTGGGCGGCCCTCCGAGTTCGCCGATCAGGTTGTCGTAGCGACCGCCGCCGCACACGGCACTTTGGGCCCCCAAGGCGTTGGATTGAATCTCGAAGGCGGTGCGGGTGTAGTAATCCAAACCCCTGACCAACCGGGGATTGAGCCGATAGGGTACCGCCAAGGCGGTGAGGTAGGCCTGCACTTGCGCGAAATGGGCTTGGGATTCTGCCCCCAGGTATTCCAGAATGTTCGGCGCGGCGGCGGCCAGGGCGGCCATTTGGGGGTCTTTGCTGTCCAACAACCGCAGGGGATTGCGCGCCAGGCGATCGCGGGCTTCGTCATCGAAAAGGTCTTGATGGGCGCCAAAATAATCCACCAGGGCTTGGCGATAGGTTTGCCGATCGGCGGGGGTGCCCACCGAGTTCACATCCACCACCAACTCCGATAGCCCCAAGGCCTGCAACAAATCGTAGGCCAGGGCGATCGCCTCGGCATCGGCTCGGGGATCGTCGCTGCCCAAGACCTCAATGCCCAATTGATGAAATTGCCGCTGGCGACCGGCTTGGGGGCGCTCGTAGCGAAACATGGCCCCCCGGTACCACAACTTTTGCACGACCCCGGGCCCACACCATTTGTGTTCGATCGCCGCCCGCACCACACCGGCCGTCCCCTCGGGCCGCAGGGTCACCGGGCGATCGCCCCGATCGACAAAACTGTACATTTCTTTGCCCACAATGTCGGTGGCTTCGCCGATGCCCCGGGCAAACAATTCCGTGGCTTCGAGGATGGGGGTGCGCACTTCCGTAAACCGGGCTCGGGTCAAATGCGCTTGGGCGATCGCCTCAATTTTTTGCCAGAGGGCAATCTCCGTCCCAAACAGATCGCGGGTGCCCCGCAACGCTTTTCGTTCTTCCATGGCTGAGGTGGTGTAGCAGAATGTGCGCACGACGGCGCTTGATCTTATCACCGAGGCATCTTGACCCGGAGCGGGTCTTCATCTGACTGGGGTTACACAAAGCGGGTCAACAGCACCCGGTAGCGTTCCTTTTTGGTGACGGCAATTTCGCCGATGTCCAGCCGTCCTTTGCCCCGCAGGGCCACCAAATCGCCGGTTTTGAGTTGGTGGCTGGGCTGGGTGACATCTTTCCAATTCACCCGCACATCGCCCCGTTCGATCGCCTCCACCATTTTGCTGCGGGACATGCCAAACCCCGCCGAGGCGATCGCATCCAACCGCAAAGAAGCCTCGACGGTGGCCATTTCTTTGGTTTGGGGGGGACGCACCTGCAACGCCGCCACATCAATCACCCGGGTTTTGACGGGCACCGATCGCACTTGGTTGAGGTGCAGGGTCAAATACTCCGCCAATTCCGGCACCACCAGGGCTTGGGCCCCCCGATCGCCGTTCACCAGGATATCGCCGACCTTGGTGCGTTCCAGACCGGTACCCAGCAACGAGCCCAAAAAGTCGCGGTGGGTGGCCGGGTCAAACAAAAAGTTGCCGACAATTTCCAGGGCGGTCAAAGGCACCATGGTTTCGTCCAGGGGCAATTCCCGGCGGCGATCGCCAACCGTTGCCGTTCCGCCTGGGGGAACCCTCCCCACGCCCACACCTGCACCTCGCCAAAGCGCGCAAACACCTGTTGGGCTTCCCAGAGTTCCGGCGGCGATAGGAAATCGCTGGCCACAATCTCCCAGGTTTGTACCGCCCGGTCGCCCCCATCCAGCAGCCGAGCCAAGGCCTCGCGGTGGGCAGCGTTTTCCAGAGCGGTTCGAGGCAGTCCAGCCATAGGCAAAGTGTTCGTAAAAATGTAGCGCAAATAGCGATTTTTTCGGGATTGGGGGCCGTAGGATGCTTGGCAGCGCTCCCGGCTTATCGTTACACTTTAATTCGGATTTTGAGTTTTGGCCCATGACCCTTTCTCCCGCCGCCTCTGCCTTGGTTCCTGACCTCGCCAAATTGGGAGGGGAGTGGGAAGACAGTCAAGCCCGCGATCGCCGGTTTCGCCGTCGCATCCGGGCGATCGAAGAATTGTTGGATCGGGTGTTGCTGGAGGAGCGGGGCGAAGAGTTGGTGGCCCTGCTGCGCCAGTTGCGGGAAATGTGCTCGCCGGAGGGCCAGGCCCCGGAATACCCCGCCCGCGATGTTTTGGAAATTGTCGAACGGTTGGACTTGGATCGGGCGATCACCGCGGCCCGGGCCTTTGCCCTGTATTTTCAGCTTGTCAACATTGTGGAGCAACAATACGAGCGGGAAGAGCAACAGCGGCAGCGGTTCGATCGCGAATGCGGGGAAGTGCGGTTTGCCCCCGGCACCTTCAATTGGTTGTTTCCGGAACTCAAGCGGCAGAATGTCCCCCCCCGCCACATCGAACAAATGTTGGCCAAGCTGGATGTGCAGTTGGTGTTTACGGCCCACCCCACCGAAATTGTCCGCCACACCATTCGCCTCAAACTGCGATCGCTGGCCCAAATGCTGATGCGGTTTGATGAAATTTCGGCGGGCACCTCCTACGACGACATCGAAATGCTCACCAGCGCCGCCACCTGGGAAGCCGATCTCCTGCGGGAAGAAATGCTCGAAGAAATTCGCATTTTGTGGCGCACCGATGAACTGAACCAGACCAAACCCACCGTCCTGGATGAGGCCGACAACACGCTGCACTATTTCCGTGAGGTGCTGTTCGAGGCGTTGCCGTTGTTGCACGAGCGGCTCCGGCGATCGCTCCGGGCTTCGTTCCCCCATTTGCCGCCCCCAGCCTTTGATTTTTGTCGGTTTGGCTCGTGGGTGGGCAGCGATCGCGACGGCAACCCGTCGGTTACCCCCCAAATCACCTGGCAGA
Organism: Oscillatoriales cyanobacterium SM2_1_8; assembly: GCA_012031195.1. Lineage (GTDB taxonomy): Bacteria > Cyanobacteriota > Cyanobacteriia > Pseudanabaenales > Pseudanabaenaceae > UBA8156. The sequence goes on along the minus strand of JAAUUG010000074.1, from coordinate 1,078 downwards.
CGGCCTGTTACCAACGGGGCCTCGTGCTCGAAAAATACCTCCAGGCGGGCGATCGCCTCGGTCAATTGCTGTCCATTTCCCAACACCTCTCCGACATTTCCCCAGCCTTTTTCGCCCACCTCGATCGCGATCGCCAAGTGTTGCCGGAGGTGTACCAAAAATATGCGGTGCGGTACCTGCGGGAACCCTACCGCCTCAAACTGGCCTACATCGGTCAACGGCTGGAAAACACCCGCGATCGCAATGTCCGCCTGCAGGAATTGGCCTGGGAATCGGCGGAATTGACCCCCCAACTCACGTTTCCGGAGGGCACCTTCTACCGCACCGCCGCCGAGTTCCGCGCCGACCTGATGCAAATTCAGCAAAGCCTGGAGGAAACCCATCTCCATTGCCTGTCCCTGGAACGGTTGCTGGTGCAGGTGGAGGTGTTTGGGTTTCACTTGGCCCGCCTGGATATCCGGCAAGACAGCAGCCGCCACGGCGAGGCGATCGCCGAAGTGACCCATCGCCTGGGGTTGGTGTCCTACGATGCTTTGTCGGAATCCGAGAAAGTGGCTTGGCTGTTGGCGGAACTGCAAACCCGGCGCCCCTTGATTCCCAGCCGTCTCGAATTCAGCGACCTCGCCAACGATGCGATCGCCACCCTGCGGGTCTTGGCCCAAATGCAGCGGGAATTTTCCCCCGACATTTGCCACACCTACATCATCAGCATGAACCGCGAAGCCAGCGACCTCCTGGAAGTGTTGTTGCTGGCCAAAGAAGCCGGATTGGTTGACCCCGCCACCGGTACCGGCAGCCTCAACATTGTGCCCCTCTTTGAAACGGTCGAAGACTTGAACCGAGCCCCCCACGTCTTGCGAACCCTCTGCGAGTTGCCCCTGTACCGCACCTACCTAGAAAGCCGCGGGCACCTCCAAGAAGTGATGTTGGGGTATTCCGACAGCAACAAAGATTCCGGCTTCCTCAGCAGCAATTGGGAGATTTTCAAAGCCCAGCAAGCGTTGCAAAAAGTCGCCGATGCCCACGGACTGGAGTTGCGGATTTTTCACGGGTCGGGGGGGCTCGGTGGGGACGGGGG
>JAAUUG010000073.1 GCA_012031195.1 Oscillatoriales cyanobacterium SM2_1_8 | reverse complement strand
CGGGGGGTGGGCTGTTGTTTTTTGACCAATTTGCTGGCGATCGCGGTGGCGGCGATTGCTGGTGTTTTTGGCTTTGCATTTGGACACGGCGACGGTCCGGGCGCAGGTGCGGGGAATGGATGGAGCAAGACCCGGAGAGTTGTCGGGTGCAACAATTTTTGGGCCGCTACGAAATTCTGCGGCGGTTGAAGCCGATTGGTAGCCTATGGGGACGGGGGTTGGCGGTGGCGATGGTGATGGGGGCGTTGTTGGTGCCCCTCAGCCGTTCTTTTACCCGTTTGAGCACCGAGATTACGACCCGCCGGCGGCAAAACGAGTTAACACGGGCGGCGCGGGAGGTGTTCCAAGAGACCCTGAGCAAATTCCCCGATGGTCAGGTGCGGGGCACGATCGACCGTCTGACCGTCAGCGAACGGGAGGGGCGATCGGTGGTGCGGTTGGTGGCCAGCACGGCCCAGGGGTACACGCCGGCGGAGCGCCTGACCTTGCTGGAAACCCTCGCCGAACGCCTGCAGAAACCCCTTGCTTTGCTGGATGTGGAACTGATTGCCCTGCCCACGGTGGTGGACAACGATCGCCAGCCCACCCTGGGGGCCCCCCTCCCCTCAACGGCGGCCCCCGACTCTGGCGGAGTGCGCCGGGAATTTATCGGGGAGGCCACGGCGGTTTTGCAGCGGCTCACCTTGCCGCCGATCGCCCAGGTGTTGGATTACCGTTTGGTTTTGGCGGGGGGGGGAGATGTCTTTGGAGGTGTTGTATTTGGCCCCCCGACCCCTCAGCGAAGACGCGGTGGCGTTGCTGTCCCGCGAGGCGGAACGGCGGTTGCAGGCCGAAGGTATGGCCGTGCGGTTTGTGCATTTGGACGATCGCCCGGTTCCGCTGTCCTTTGCCCCGGGCCAAGTTGAGCTGGCGGCGGAGGCAGATTTGGCGCCTTTGGGGGCGCTCGTCGCCCAGCACCGGGGCTCCGGGGTAGAGGTGACCTTGGGGCTAACCCCGGCCGATCTCAACCGGTTGGTGTTGGCGCCTTTGCCCGATGTGCCTGCCGATGCCGAGTCCCAGGGGGTGGCCCTGCGGCAACGTCGGTATGAAGCGGTGGTCTCCCGGTTGGGGTTGTCCGGCGAACAGGTGATTTTGGCGATCGGCGAAACCGCCAGCCAGGGCCGGATCGTGGCGAGGCGTTGAACCATGACCGACACCATTGCTGCCATTGCCACCGCGGTGGTGCCCCAACAGGGAAGCGTCGCCATCGTGCGGATGTCGGGCCCGGATTCCCTGGCGATCGCCCGGCAAATGTTTCGGGTGGCGGGCCGGCAGATGTGGGAGAGCCATCGGGTGTTGTACGGCTGGATTGTCGATCCCCGGGGCCCCGAGCTGGACGAAGCCCTGGTGTTGTGGATGCAAGGGCCCCGTTCCTACACCCGGGAAGACGTGGTGGAGTTCCATTGCCATGGCGGAATTGCCGTGGTCCAAGAGGTGTTGCGGGTGTGTGGAGCCTTGGGGGCCCGTCTGGCGGAACCCGGAGAATTCACGTTGCGGGCTTTTTTGAACGGCCGCATTGATTTAACCCAAGCGGAAGGCATCTTGGATTTGGTGGGGGCGCGCACCGATCGGGCGGCCCGCATGGCCCTGGCGGCGGTGCGGGGCAAACTGGCCCAAACCCTCCAATCCCTGCGCGATCGCTGCAGCGATGTTTTGGCGGAAATCGAAGCCCGGTTAGACTTTGCCGAGGATTTGCCCCCCCTCGATCCCAGCGCGATCGCCCAAGCGGTGGCCGCCTTGCAGCAGGAAGCAGAGGGGTTGTTGGCGACCGCCGATCGGGGAGCCTGTTTGCGGCGGGGCCTGAAAGTGGCCATTGTCGGTCAACCCAACGCCGGCAAATCCAGTTTGCTGAATGCTTGGAGCCGCACCGACCGGGCGATCGTCACGCCGTTGCCGGGCACCACCCGCGATGTGGTGGATTCCCATTTGACTGTGGGGGGACTGCCGGTGCAGGTCTTGGATACGGCGGGCCTCCGCGAAGCCGACGACGAAATCGAACGCTTGGGGATTGCCCGTTCCCGCCAAGCGCTCCTCACCGCCGATTTGGTGCTGCTGGTGGTGGATGCGCGCCAAGGGTGGACGCCGGCCGACGCGGGCATTTTGCAGGAAATCGGCGATCGCCCGGTGATGGTCGTGCTCAACAAAACCGATTTGGCCGATCCGGAACCGATCCGGGAGACTGTGCCCTCAGCGCCCAACCTCCAAGCCGTTTTGCCCATGGTGGCGGCCCAGGGGGTTGGTCTGGAAGCGTTGGAGGCGGCCATCCTGCACCATGTGGGTTTGGGGCGACTCCCGGCGGCCGATCTGGAAATTGCGGTCAACGAACGGCAACAGGCAGGTTTGGCCCAGGCCGTGGCTGCTTTGGAGCGATCGCAAGGGGCGATCGCGGCCGGCCTCCCGCCGGATTTTTGGAGCATTGATTTGCGGGCAGCCCAAAAGGCTTTGGGGGAACTCACCGGCGAAGATGCCGTGGAGTCGGTCTTGGATCGCATCTTTCAGCGGTTTTGCCTGGGCAAGTAGATTGGCAAGGCTGTCCATCCCGGCCCATAATGATCCTGTTGGGCTCTGCCGTACCATGGAACAACACTCCCCTGAATGGGCCACCTTAGTTCGCCGTCTGGGCTTCTGGTTGCTTTTCCCGGCGATCGCCCTGAACGGGTGGGTTGCCCTCCAAGTGCTGCAATTCTTGCAACCGCTGGTCAGCATCTTCATTGCCGCCGGCATTTTGGCTTTTTTATTAAACTACCCAGTGCAAACGGTGGTGAGCCGGGGGGGCAACCGCAGCAATACGGTGATTTTGGTTTTTTTGTTGGTGGTATCGCTGTTGATTGCGGCGGGGGTGACCATTGTGCCGTCGTTGGTGGAGCAGCTCAACGAGTTTGCCAAACGGCTGCCCAGTTGGATTGAATCGGGCAACAAGCAGTTGCAATCTTTGCAGGTGTGGGCCGACGAACAAAATTGGCAGGTGGACTTCAGCGGGTTGGCCCTCCAATTGTCGGGCAAACTCTCCGGACAGATTCAGGGATTAACCGGCCGCCTGCTCACCTTTGCCTTGGATACGGTGGGCAGCATTGTGAATTTGGTGCTGATGTTGGCCCTCACTTTCTATTTGTTGCTGAAGGGCGATCGCCTCTGGGCGGGCATTTTTCAGTGGTTTCCGCCGCGGGTGGCCCACCTGGTGCAGACTTCTTTGCGCCAAAACGTCCGCAATTACTACATCGGTCAAGCCACCCTGGCCAGCCTCAACGGTGCGGCCATGACCACCGCTTTCCTGCTGTTGAAAGTGCCCTTTGGTCTGTTGTTTGGCTTGGGCATTGGCATCATGACCCTGATTCCCTTTGGGGGAGCCACCGCCGTCACCATCGTCACGTTGTTGGTGACCCTCGAAGATTTTTGGTTGGGGGTGAAGGTCTTGATTGCGACGGTGATCATCGATCAGATTGTGGGCAGTGCGATCGCCCCGCGCATCCTCGGCAACCTCACGGGTTTGAATCCGGCTTGGATTTTGATTTCTTTGATTGTTGGCCTCAAGGTTGGTGGGGCGCTGGGTTTGATTGTGGCGGTGCCGATCGCCGGCTCGGTCAAAAGCACCCTGGATGCCCTGCGCAGCCCCATGGACAACCCTCCCGCCAGCCTCCCCGAAGAACCAATCAAGGCGATGGTGGAGGTGTAGTCCTCAGGGCCCCCACAGGGATTCTAAATTCAACTCAAATCCCGGCAACACCTCTTCCCCCGACAGGGTTGGGGGTTGGGTCAACACTTCCGGTTTCTGTTGAGGTCGGTAAACGGCGACCCGTCGGCTTTGAGGGTCAATGAGCCAACCCAAGCGGCAGCCGTTGGCCATGTATTCTTGCATTTTGCCTTGGGTTTGTGTCCAGGAATCGCTGGGGGAGAGCAACTCCACCGCCAAATCGGGGCAGAGGGGGACAAATCCCCGCCGGGTTTCCGGACTGAGGGCCTGCCAGCGCTCCAGGGCAATCCACGCCAGATCGGGCGACCGGGTGGCGCCGTTGGGCAGAACAAACCCCGTCGAAGAATCAAACGCCTTGCCCAAATTGGTTTGGCGGTTCCAGAGCACCAAATCGGCGCCCAGTTCCAAGTTGCGATGGCCGGTTTCGCCGCCGGTGGGGGCCATAACGATCAATTCTCCTTGGGCACTCCGTTCCAACCGCGCTTCGGGGTTCGCGGCACACAGTTTCGCAAAAGCCTCCGGACTGAGGGAGGCAATCGGGTTCAGGTCGAGGGCGATCGCGTTCATGATTTCACCTCATATAGTCATTTTAATTAAACTGACACGGTTTTTCCTGCCCAACGAAAGTCTAATAGAACCAATACGGGGGCTTCGCCCCTGCGACCCGACTTGTCTTGTCTCGTCGCTATGCAAAACAGCTATACAGGCGCATTCTTAATTAAAGTGACTATATATTCGGGTAGGTTCGGACACCGAAAGAAAAGGGAGTTTGGGGGCTGCGCCCCCAGTCAGGGGTTTCACCCCTGCACCCTGTCCCAACCAAGCTATTTACGGCTATACCTCGTACAATACCAAAACCCTGATTTTCGGAACCATGCAAGACAAATTGATGTTGATGATTCCGGGGCCAACACCGGTTGCCGAAAGCACCCTGCTGGCCTTGGCCAAAGCCCCGATCGGACACCGTACCCCCGAATTCAGCGCCATTTTTGCCGATGCGATCGCCAAGCTGAAATGGTTGCATCAGACCGCCAACGACGTGTTGATCCTCGCCGCCAGCGGCACCGGGGCCATGGAAGCCGGCATCATCAACTTTTTGTCAAAGGGCGATCGGGTTCTGGTTGGCGACAACGGCAAGTTTGGGGAACGCTGGGCGGAAGTTTGCGATGCCTACGGGTTGCAAACCGAACGTCTGCGGGCGGAATGGGGCCAGCCCCTCGATCCCGAAGCTTTCCGCGTGGCGCTGGAAGCCGATACCGCCAAAACCATCGCCGCCGTGATTGTCACCCACAGCGAGACCTCGGCCGGCGTGCTCAACGATTTGGAAACCATCAACCGCCACGTCAAAAAACATGGCCGGGCCCTGATGATGGTGGATGCCGTCACCAGCCTGGGGGCCACCAACGTGCCCGTGGATGCCTGGGGACTGGATGTGGTGGCCTCCGGCTCGCAAAAAGCCTACGCGATTCCGCCGGGATTGGGGTTTGTGGCCGTGAGTGCCAAAGCGTGGGCCGCCTACCAAACCGCCAACCTGCCCCGGTACTACCTGGATTTGGGCAAATACCGCAAAGATGCCGCCAAGGACACCACCCCCTTCACGCCGGCCATCAACCTCATTGTGGCGCTGCAGGCCTCGCTGACCCAGATGCAACAGGAAGGTTTGGCGAACATTTTTTGCCCGCCACCGACGGCAACGAACGCCACCCGGGCCGCCATGAAAGCCCTGGGCTTGGGGTTGCTGGCCGACGACGCCCACGCCAGCGATGCCATTACGGCTGTGGTGCCCCCCGCCGGCCTGGAGGCCGAAAAAATCCGCAAGGCGTTGCAACAAAAATTTGACATTGCCATGGCCGGCGGCCAAGACCACCTGAAGGGGAAAGTTTTCCGGATGGGGCACCTGGGCTTTGTCAGCGATCGCGATGTGTTGACGGCGATCGCCGCGTTGGAAGCCACGTTGCAGGGGTTGGCCTGGTCGTTCCCGAGCGGGGCCGGGTCGCCGCGGCAATCGCCCACCTGATGACCTCCCCCTAAATCCGGCTCAAGAAGGACGGCTCAAGGCACCGCGAAAAAAACCTTGTGGCCCCGCCCGGTGCGATCGAATTGTAACAATGCAACGCCGACGGCCACAAGTTTGCTTTTTTTACGCCCAAAGTTCTCCACAGCGTTCTCCACAGAAACCCCCGAGTTTTCCACAGAAACGCCGGGGTTTTCCACAGGCTCCGCCCCCCGCCCTTGTCCCCAATGCCGTAGCAGCGACACTTAACCTCACCTTAACCGCTGGCCTGTGGAAATCGTCTTTTGTGAAGAAATGCAACGAAAAAAGATGAGAAACACCGATTTTTAAGTGTCAAGAGGGGATTGGGGGAGAACGGCGGTGCATTGACAAGGGGGGGTAGGGATCGCACAATGAACTCCCACGAGAGGAGGAAGGCATCCCCCATGAGCGCAACGGTAAGCATTTTGGCTGAGATTCCCGAAGAGTTGCACGAGACCTTGCGGAGTTATTTGGAATCCCATCCCGACTGGGATCAGGATCGGGTATTTAGCGCGGCGTTGTCGCTGTTTCTGTTGCAAAACGGGGGGTACGAGGCCAACGGGTCTTCCCGCAATTACCGGAGTGCGGCGAAGGTGTACCTAAGTTCTTTGTTTCAGCATTCGTTTTAGGGGTGGTCAGGGATGGACGATCGCACGCCTGGGGTCTTGGTGGTGGGGGCCGGCATTTGCGGGTTGACGGTGGCCCATGGTTTGGTGCGTCGGGGGATTTCCTGCCGTGTGGTCGAAGCCAGTGGGCGGGTGGGGGGGCGCGATCGTGACCCGTCGCGCGGCGGGGTTTCAGTGGGAGGAGGGGCCCAACAGTTTTTCCCCAACTCCGGAATTGTTGGCGTTGGCGATCGCGGTGGGGCTCCGGGACGAGTTGATGTTGGCGGATCGGCGTTTGCCCCGATATGTCTGGTGGCAGGGTCGGTTGCAGGCGGTACCGATGGCGCCGCCGGGGTTGTTGACCACAGGTTTGTTGTCCCCCTGGGGCAAGTTGCGGGCGGCGATCGGGGCGTTGGGGTTTGTGCCCCCCAGTTTTGCGGCGGAGGAGACCGTTGGGGGGGTTTTTCCGGCGGCATTTGGGGCCGGAGGTTTTGGAGCGGTTGGCGGCTCCCTTTGTGTCGGGGGTGTATGCCGGCGATCCCGAGGCTTTGTCCCTCGCGGCGGCATTTCCGCGGGTGGCGGCCATCGAGGCGTTGGGGGGGGGCTGGTGGCGGGCTTTGCCCAGGCTTTGCGGCAGCGGCGGGCCCCCGATCCCCAGTTGCCCCAGACCAAACCGGGGGAATTGGGTTCTTTCCGGGAAGGGATTGAGGCGTTGCCCCGGGCGATCGCCGTCGATTTGGCGCAGCGGGGGGGAGCGATCGGGTTGGGGCAGCGGTTGATCCGGCTGGAACCCTTGGGCGATCGCTGGCGGGCGACCTTGGCTACTGCTGAGGGGGAGCAAACCCAAGAGGCTCGCAGCGTGGTGTTGGCGGTACCGGCCCATGGGGCGGCGAAACTCCTGGCTTGGTTGCCGGCGGCGGCGAGTTTGGCGGCGATCCCCTACCCGGCGGTGGCCTGTGCGGTGCTGGCCTATCCCGATGGGGATTTGCGGCAACCGTTGCGGGGGTTTGGTCACCTGGTGCCACGGGGTCAGGGCATCCGCACCTTGGGCACCATTTGGGCCTCCAGTTTGTTTCCGGGGCGGGCGCCCTCGGGTTTCAGCCTGTTGTTGAATTTCATTGGCGGGGTCACCGATTCCGACTTGGCGGCGTTGCCCCCCGACGCGATCGCCGCGGCGGTGCATCGGGATTTGCAACAAATTTTGGTCAAGCCAACGGCACCATCGCCCCAAGTGTTGGCCGTGAACCTGTGGCGGCAAGCCATTCCCCAATTTACGGTGGGGCATCGGAGTCGGTTGGCCCAGGTGGAAGCCGTGGTGGCCGGGGAACCGGGTTTGTTTTTGGCCGGCAACTACTTGGGGGGGGGTGGCCTTAGGGGATTGCGTGCGCCACGGTCAGGAGGTTGCGGCCCAAGTCGCCGCCTTTCTTGAGGGATAATAAAGACGGTGCACCTTCCGGTTTTCATGACAACAGTTTCTCCGGCTTTGTCCGTCCTGCCTGCAGGCGATCGACGGGCCCCCAACCAACAAATTTGGCCGTTGACGGCGGCAACGACCCCATCCGGCCATCTGGCGATCGGCGGCTGCGACGTGGTGGATTTGGTGGCGCGGTTTGGCTCCCCCCTTTACATCTTGGACGAAGCCACCCTCCGCACGGCTTGCCAGCAATACCGAGCGGCGTTGACCCGGCTTTATCCCCAGGCCCCCCACCGCATTCTTTATGCCTCGAAGGCCTGGAGTTGTTTGGCCGTTTGCGCCATCGTCGCCCGCGAAGGGTTGTACATTGACGCGGTCTCGGCCGGCGAAATCCTGACCGCCATCGAGGCCGGGGTCCCGGGCGATCGCATTTATTTCCACGGCAACAACAAATCCCCTGAGGAGTTGCGCTACGGTTTGGAATGGGGGGTCACGGTGGTGGCCGACAATTGGCACGACCTGCACGGGCTGCAGGCTTGGGGGGGCGATCGCCGGCCCCGGGTCATGTTGCGGGTCACCCCGGGGATCGAGTGCCACACCCACGAGTACATCCGCACCGGCCACTTGGACAGCAAATTTGGGTTTGACCCCAACGAGATGCCGGCGGTCTTGGCCTTTGCCTCCCAACAGAACTGGGAGGTGGTGGGGTTGCACGCCCACATCGGGTCTCAGATTTTCGAGTTGCAGGCCCATCGCGACATCGTGGCGGCGTTGTTGCCCTGGTACCGCGAGGGTCGCGAAACCTACAACCTGCCTTTTACCGAATTGAACGTGGGGGGCGGCCTGGGCATTCGCTACACCGAAACGGACGATCCGCCAACGATCGCCGATTGGGTCGAAGCCGTGGTTGCCGGGATGGGCGAGGTTTGGGCCGGCAGCGGTTTGCCCTGGCCAACCCTGTTGTGCGAGCCGGGGCGATCGCTGATTGGGCCGGCCTGCGTGACCGCGTACACGGTCGGCAGTCAAAAGACGGTGCCGGGGATTCGCACCTATGTGGCGGTGGACGGGGGGATGTCCGACAACCCGCGGCCCATTACCTACCAATCTCGGTACAGCAGCCTGTTGGCCAACCGGGCTACGGCGGCCGCCGATACGGTGGTGACGGTGGCCGGCAAGCACTGCGAATCCGGGGACGTACTGCTGCGGGATGCGTTGTTGCCCGCCCCAACCAGCGGCGACATTTTGGTGGTGGCCAGCACCGGGGCCTACAATGCCAGCATGGCCTCCCACTACAACCGGCTGCCAAAAATTGCGGCGGTGGTGGTAGCCGACGGCGAAGCCAACCTGATTTTGCGGCGGGAGACTCCTTCCGACTTGTTGCGCCAAGATTGCTTGCCCGATCGCCTGCGGGGGTGAAGCGTCGTGGGGGTGCCCTTGCTACCGGCGGCGATTGGGCCTGCCCTGGGCCGGTTGGCATTGGGGTTGGACTTGCTGTTGGTGGGACTGCTTGTCTACGGGGTGCTTTCCCTCAGCGAAGACCGGCGCACCCTGACCCTCGCCCGGGGGTTTGTGGTGCTGCTGCTGGCCAACGTGGTGGTGCAACGGGTTTTGCAGTTGCAGTTGTTGGGTTTTGTGCTCGATAAGCTGGCGATCGGTGCGGCGGTGGCTCTAGCGGTTATCTTGCAACCGGAGCTCCGGCGGGTGCTGGAGGCCCTGGGCAGCGGCCGGTTGGTGGGGAGGTCGGTCGACGGGGGAGGTCGCCCAACCGCAGCGATTGGGTGATTGACGAATTGGTGGACGCGGTCAAAGAGTTGTCCCAAAATCGGACGGGGGCCTTGCTGGCGATCGAGACGGGCGCCCCCATCAACGAGCGGGACTTTTCGGTGCCGGGGGTTCGCCTCAACGCCGAACTGTCGCGGGAGTTGTTGCAAACCATTTTTCAGACCACCACCCTTCTGCACGATGGCGCCGTGCTGTTGCGGCAAGACCGGATCGTGGCGGCGGGCATCATTTTGCCCCTCTCCAACCGCACCACCGCCCGCAAAATTGGTACCCGACACCGGGCGGCCATGGGGCTCACCGAAGCCGTCGGCGATTGTTTTTGCATCGTGGTCTCCGAAGAAACCGGCTCCATTGCGATCGCCCAGGGCGGTGCGCTCGATCGCCCCCTCAGCAGCGCCCGCCTGCGAGAATACCTAGAGGAACACTTGGGGGGAATCCGCACCCCACCGCTGATGCGGGAAGGCGGCCGCTTTGCCTGGTTACGAAAATGGTTGCCCAAAGTCAAAAAGACACCATGAAGATTTTGCCGCCCGACTTGGATCGGGACAAGCTGCCCCGGCATGTGGCGGCCATCATGGATGGCAACGGCCGCTGGGCCACCCAACGGGGATTGCCCCGGGCGGTAGGACATCGCCAGGGGGTCGATACCCTCAAGGATTTGCTGCGGTGTTGCAAAGATTGGGGCATTGGCACCCTCACGGCCTACGCTTTTTCGACTGAAAATTGGCACCGCCCCCTCGAAGAAGTGAACTTTTTGATGGTGTTGTTTGAACGGGTGTTGCACCAAGAATTGATTTCCCTCCAACAAGAAGGGGTGCAACTGCACTTTGCCGGCGACCTGAGCCCGCTGCCCTACACCCTCCGCCAGCAAATGGAGGAAGCGATGGCCCTCACCGCCAACAACCGGGCCGTGGTGTTCAACGTGGCGATCAACTACGGCAGCCGCTCCGAAATTGTCAAAGCCTGTCGGGAGATTGCCCAACGGGTGCAAGCCGGAACCTTGAACCCCACCGACATCGACGAGGGCTTGTTTGCGCAGCACCTGTACACGGCGGCGACGGGGGATCCGGATTTGTTGGTGCGCACCAGCGGGGAAATGCGGACCTCAGCAATTTTCTATTGTGGCAATTGGCCTACACGGAAATTTACGTCACCGACGTGTTGTGGCCCGACTTCAATCGCCGTGAGTTTCATAAAGCTCTGCAGGATTTTCAAAATCGCCAGCGCCGTTTTGGCAAAGTGTGAGGCGGGTTCACAACTTATAGAACCCGTTTGACATCTTGGAGAAAATAGATGTAAGCTGCCAACATTCCTCAAATGTGCCGGTCATGTCCTATTCCAGCAGCCTCACCGACGAAGAATGGGAGATTCTTGAACCTCTTTTGCTTGAGCTTCTACCCAAGAAGAAACAAACGCGACCTTCCAATTGGACAAAACGAGAGATTTTTGACGGCATTCTTTATCAACTCAAAAATGGATGCAATTGGTCAGACTTACCGAGAGATTTGCCACTCTACTCAACGGTGTATTGGCACTATAAGCAATGGCGTCAAGCAGGGGTAATAGAAGCCTTGATGGAGCGGCTACATGGAGAGGTGCGTCAACAGGTAAAAAAAACGGAAGTGGGCGACACGGATAAT
>JAAUUG010000072.1 GCA_012031195.1 Oscillatoriales cyanobacterium SM2_1_8 | reverse complement strand
GCTGGCGTTGTTCACCATAATCTCGACGGCCAGCGCCTCGCCGTCCTTCTCGTACACACCGTCGCTGTTCAGTGCCCAGCCCTGCCCTTCGATGAGGGCCTGGCCCGCGGCGACGTCTCGCCGCGGGCGAAACGCCGAAGCCAGCCGCCACCACACTTTCGATGAACGGCTGCATACCGCCATACTGTACGAACATCGTGCTGGAAGGCACGGTCAGCCAACCGGGCGCCACTGTGCAGGTGGTCATTAACGGCACCCTGCGCGCCCAGGATGTGACCACTGCCGATGCAGACGGGAACTGGTCGCTGACGCTGCCCATTAGCAGCTTCCCGATTGGCCTGGCCACCGAGCAGGTAACCGCCTTTGCGCCGGAGATCCGCGCGGTTTCGGGGAGCTTCTTCATCACCACCGAAGCCGGCATCGTGGGCGAGCCGATTGTGGCAGAAGACCCCGCCGGGGACGATACAGGCCCCTACGGCGTCTACACCCTGCCCGGCGATGCCTCGTTTAACGATCAACTGGATATCCTCAGCGCCAGCATCACGCCCAGCGGCGGCAACCTGCTGGTGGAAGTCACCATGGCCGAGCGAACGGTGGTCTGGGCACCGCCCAACCAGTTTGACCACGTGCTGTTCCACATTTTTATTGATGTGCCGGGCGTGGCAAGCGGCGTGACCGCCCTGCCCAACATCAATGCGGAGTTCAGCGGCGACTTCACCTGGGACTACCTGGCTTTTGTGGAAGGCTGGAGCAACCGCCTCTTTAGCGCAGAGGGCGCCGGGCCAGCCAGCTACGGCACCAACATCAACCCCGCTGCCGAACTGAGCGTGGAAGGCGAGACCATCCGCTTCCTGTTCACCGCCAATGCGCTCGGCAACCCGCCCACCATGGAAGGCGCCCGCGTGTACATCGCCACCTGGGACTGGAACGGCCCCGACGCCAGCTATCGCTCGCTGTTCCCGGTGGCCGGCCAGTGGAGCTTCGGCGGCGGCGACCAGGCCGCCGGCTACCCGCTGATTTTTGATGACATCGCCATCAACTGGGAGCCAGACGGCGCCGCCATCCAGCTGGACGAAGGCATCGTGGCCGAAACCAGCAAGCCAGACCACCCCATCACCTTTGTGGTGAGCGTGCCAGAAAACACGCCCGCAGATGCTGAGCTTTTCCTGGCGGGGGCTTTCTCTAACCAGGCGCCTAACGACGGGGCCTACGCCTTCAGCCGCCAACCGGATGGCACCTATACCCTGACCGTGCCTTTCCGCCAGGATACCCCGCTGGAATACCGCATCACACGCGGCAGTTGGGCCAATGCAGAGCGTATTGATCCGGCGGACCGCTTCGCCCAGCGCACCTACACCGTCACCGAACCGGCCACCGTCGAACTCAATATCGAGGGCTGGTGGGATAACCCCTAACGGCTCTGGCGGCGCCTGACTTCTGGCCCTCAGCGGGCCTTTCGGGGAGCCGCCCATGCGGAGCTGCCCCCTCTTGGCTCATGCAGAGGGGGCAGCGAGCACGGCGAGCGGGGGCAGGCAAAAAACACCAGCCGCGCCCCCGCCTGGCCAATCCTCACCACTTTATCGCGCCAGGGCCGCCAGAATGTTACACTAGAGGCTATGGCCCGGCTCTATAGCTACCCAAAGGGCCATCCGCTGACATCGAGAACGAGGGAGAGACCCATGCGGCGCGGATTCTGGCTTCTGGCCTGGTTGTTGATCGTAACCCTGCTGGGCACCAGTGGCCCCGCGCTGGCGCACATCGCCCCGGATGCCCCACCGCTTGCGCGCCCGTCTCAGCCAGAAGACCCGCCCCTGCCCGGCGAAGCGCCCGAAGAAGACGCCGACCCCGTTGAAGAAGATGACAGCCCGGCCCTGAGCACCAGCCTGCTGTTGCTGGTGGGCGGGGTGTGCCTGTTGGGCGCGGCCTTGTTGTTGCTGATCATCTATCTGGTGATGCGGCGCCGTGGGGGCCGCACAACCGCCCCCCGGCCACGCCGCGCCATAGCCCAAGGCGCCGCCGTGGCTTCGTCCAACCACCGGACGGGCCAAGGCCGGGGCAGCCAACTTTCCCACCACCGCAAATACCGCTCGGTGGCTTGCACCGGCACCGTGAGGCACAACTCCGTGGGCACCACCTGCCGCTGGGCGGCCAACGCCAACAACCGCTCGCAAAACCAACGGCCGGCCAGCCCGGGCCCCACTTCCACCCCATCCAACGTGGGCGCAAAGGCTCCCACCGCCAACAACGCCCGCTTGAGGTGGGCAAAATGCCGATCGCCCGTCAACGCCCCCGCCACCACCTGTTGCCCCACCCACACCTGCGGTTGCCGCGCATCCCGCACGTACAACAACGAGGGAACCAAAAAGTTATGGGGATGGGGCCGACCCACCTCCCCCCAGTTCAGCGGTTCCGCACACCCGGAAACCGCATTCCACACCGCCAGCACCGTATGGGTGTTGCCAAAATCTAGGGCAACGATCGCCACGGTTTTAAGGGATTTCGGGATGGGCGATCGCCACCACCGTGATGTTGTCCCGCCCCCCCTTGGCCTTGGCCGCATCCACCAAGTTGTTGACCGCCATCTGCAAATTGGGATTGGCCAAATGGTAGGCAATGCGATCGCCCGTGAGTTCCTCCGTCAAACCGTCGCTGCACATCAACAGGCGATCGCCCGGCGCAAACTCAATCCGCACCGGCTCCACCGGCTTCAAATCCTCCCGCCCCAAACACTGCAACAACATGTGCCGCCACGGATGCACCCGCACCTCTTCGGGCGCCACCGCCCCCGCGCTCACCGCCCGCGCAATCCAGGTATGGTCTTCGCTGATTTGGGTGAGGTCTTTGGCCCGCAACCGATACAACCGCGAATCGCCGATGTGGGCAAACCACACGCCATCGGCAAAAAATCCCAAGACCACCACCGTTGTCCCCGAGTCCCGCCGCACCGGGTGGGCCAACTGATCCGCCAAAATCGCCGCGTTGGCCTTCTCGATCGCCGCCTGGAGCAACGCCTGCGGCGCCCCCCCATCCCAATGCCGCTGCAAATAATCGCGAATCGTTTCCGCCGCCAACCGACTGGCTTCCTCGCCGCCGGCATGGCCCCCCATCCCGTCCGCCACCACGAAAAACCGGCCCCCCGGATCGTCCATGTAGTACGAATCCTGGTTGCTGGAACGCACACAACCCCGATCGGATCGCCCAAAAAATACGGGTACCATACCTATCTCGTCTTGGATCCTGACCCCATCATTCTCCAAACCATTGCCCAAAGGGATGTCTCCCCAAAAGGCACTCCCCCAATCGGGAAGGTTTGGCTCCCAGGATTTGGCTGATGTGACGTGCAGGATTTGGCTCGCCGTATTTGGCTCGCAGTGTTTAGATGGCAATGTTTGGTTTAGGGTGTTCAAACCAAAACATTCACGAAAACATCCGCTCTTGCCGTTCGAGCTTGCTCAACATGCGCAGAACCATCCCCACGCACCCAAGCCCGCAAACCGCAGCCCCTGCCGCCCAGCCATAGCGTTGATGAATGAACAGCATGGTAGCAGATACCAGACTGGCCGCACCAAACAACCCATAAATCGCCGCCTGCACCGTGCCGATCAACCGCCGCAACAGCCGATCGGTTTCCTGCGATCGCACCCGTACCCGCAAATCCCCCCGCTCCAGCTTGTCCAAGGTCACGTCGATTTTGCCGGGCAGGGCCATGGCCGAGTTGCCGAGGGTGGCCGCCTGCTTCCCCAACTCCCCCCACAATCCCGCTACCCAACCGTTGTCGTTGCCGTTTCCATAAGGGCCAGCGCATAGGGTTTGGCGATTTCCATAAAATTAAAGTTGGCGTCCAAGCCCCGCCCCAAACCTTCCAAGGTGGACAACGCCCGCAACACAAAGGTGAAGGTGGCGGGAAACCGAAAGGGGCGATCGTAGGCCAATTCGTACAAGTCGTCGCGAATCGTGCCCATGGATTGCTCGGCCAAAGGCTGCCCGAAGGTGTTGTCGAGGGTGTATTGCACCGCCCGCCGCACGGGCCCGCGATCGCCTTTGACTTCCAGGGCTCCCAAATCCACCAAGGCCGACACCACCATGTCCGCATCTTTGCGGGCAATTCCCAAAAACACCCCCACCAGTTTTTCCCGGGTGATGGGCTTGATTTGCCCCATCATGCCAAAATCGTAAAAAATCAGGTGCCCTTCGGCGGAAATGGCCAAATTGCCGGGGTGGGGATCGGCATGGAAAAAGCCGCTTTCCAACAGTTGCCGCAGGTAAGATTCTGCCGCCAGACGGGCCACCGCCGCCCGATCGATCCCCGCCGCCGTCAGGGCCTCGTAATTGCTGATCTTGATTCCCGGCAGGTATTCCAGGGTGAGCACCCGGGTGGAAGCATAACGCCAGTAAATGCGAGGGGTGCGAATCCGCTCGTCGCCGCGAAAATTCCGCCGAAAGCGATCGGCGTTGCGCCCTTCGTTCAGATAGTCGGCTTCTTCGTACAAAATCCGCCGACATTCTTCGTAGATGCCCACCCAGTCCCGGCCGGCCCGTACTTGGGGTGTTTTTGAAAATACTCGGCAATCTGCCGCAAAATGCCCAAATCAATCGCAAACAGTTTTAATAAGCCGGGCCGCTGCACTTTGACGGCCACCTCTTCGCCGGTCAGCAACTCCGCTTTGTAAACCTGCCCCAAACTTGCGGCCGCCAAGGGCACAGGCTCAAACCGCTGAAACAGCTCGGCGAGGGGTTTGCCCAAGTCGGTTTCGAGGATGTGCCGGGCCTGTTCCCACCGAAAAGCCGGCACCCGATCCTGCAACTTCGCCAACTCTTCGACACTCTCGGCGGGCAACACGTCGGCCCGGGTCGATAGCAGTTGCCCCACCTTGATGAAGGTCGGCCCCAACCGCAACAGCGCTTCCCGCAGCCAGGCCGCCCGTTCCCGCCGGCGTTTCTGGAGAGCCCCTGCGGTTTTGCCGCCGGGATAGCTCCAATCCCAACCGTCGATTTGCAGAAAAATCAAAAATTGAAAGACCGCCCCCCACACATCCAGCGCCCGGAGCCAGGGAGAATAGTTGTCCCGACTCCAGCGGTAGGTTTGTTGATAGGTGTGAGGTACCGGCGATTCATGGGCTGAAGGCACGGCTAAAGACACGGTGAAATTCTATCCTTGCCGATCGCGGTAAAGTTGGAGTTCGGTGCGCAGGTAGGCGATTTCGGCTCGCAGGTTGTCGATGGTGGCCTGCAAATCCAGCTTTTCGGTGGTCGCTGCTTGCTGCGCCGCTTGACCACGGGCTTGTTCCGCCTTGGCCACCACCCGATCGGCAAATTCCCGCATTTTCTGCTGCCGTTCGGCGTCCCATTTGCCCAGGGCACTCAGGCAATCGGTAAACGCCGCTTCCAGACCTTCCAAAGCGGTTTCGACCACCGCCCGACCAAGAAAAAACGCCTTGACGACCTCATCGTTTTGAGGGGTTGGTTGCGGGTTTTGGCTCATGGGGTTGGCGCTTACAAAACTTTACCTATCCTACCCCATTCCGGCCGGTTGGCCGCGGTAGATGCGTTCTTGCTGCCCAGGGGCCAGCCAGGGGGCGGGGGGGGGCAGGGGCAGGGCAGGCGATCGCCGCGTTGTCGATCGGCAAAAATTGGCGTTGGGCGGGATCGTAGGCAAACACCAAGCCGGTTTCGATTTCAAACACCCACCCGTAGAGGTTGAGTTTGCCTTGGCGGAGGCGGGATTGCACTTCGGGGTAGGTGCGCAGGTTTTCGAGTTGGGTGAGCACGTTTTCTTGAACGGCGAGTTCCACCATTTCGGCATCGTGGCGATCGCCGTAGCGATCCAACAGGTAGCGGCGGGTAGCTTGGGTATGTTGCAGCCACTCGTACACCAGGGGCATTTCCTGCTCCAGGTGATCCAATTTCAAGAGGCCCTTCATGGCGCCGCAGTGGGAGTGGCCGCAAATGACAATATCTTGAATGTTGAGGCCCCTCAGGGCATACTCGATGGTGGCCCCTTCGCCCCCGTTGGCGGCACCGTAGGGGGGCACAATGTTGCCGGCGTTGCGAATCACGAACAATTCCCCCAGTTCCGCCTGAAACATCAGGTTGGGATCGATCCGCGAATCGGAACAGGTAATGAACAGCACCCCCGGCTTTTGACCATGGGCCAACCGTTCAAACAAATCGGCATGGGTGCAAAAGTAACGGGTGCGAAAATCTCGCAACCCTTCGATCAAATCTCGGTACATGAAATTTTGGTACGAAATGGGTGCCCGACCGGGGAAGACCCCTACAATAAGGCGATGCGTTTGATAATCCCATGAACCGGACGGCTTTTGTCGCAACCTTGGCGATTGTCTCCCTGATTACCCTGGCGGCTTCTTTGCCCGATCGGTTTTACCGAGCCGATACCAAAATCCTGATCCTGTCCACGGCGATCGCCTGCGGGTTGGGGGTATTGGGACTGGGGTTGTATTTGGCGATTTGAGGAAGGATCGGAGTTTTGAGGGGCGGCATGGAAGAAACCGGGTCAATTCTGTTGGTGGACGATGAGCCGGGGTTGCGGACGGCGGTACGGGCTTACTTGGAAGATCACGGCTGGCGGGTGACGGAGGCGGCCAATGCCCGGGAAGGATGGCAACACCTGGAGCGATCGCGCCCGGATGTGATTGTGTCCGACATTATGATGCCCCAGGTCAACGGTTTGGAGTTTCTGAAGCAGATTCGGGGGGACGAGCGGTTTGCAGCGATCCCGACGGTGTTTCTGACGGCGCGGGGAATGACGGGCGATCGCATTGCCGCCTACCAAGCGGGGGTGGATGCCTACCTGGCCAAGCCCTTCGATCCGGATGAATTGGTGGCGATCGTGCGCAATTTGCTGGCCCGCCGCCGGGGGACAACCGAGCAACCGGCCATGGACGATTTGGCAAGCCGCCTGAGCGAGATCAAGCATTTGCTGGAGCAGAACACGGGCAAGGCCAAGACCGGTTTGGTGGTGACGCCCCCCCCCATCCAGTTGGAATTTACGCCCCGGGAACAGAGCGTATTGACCTTGGTGGTGGAAGGGTTGATGAACAAAGAAATTGCGCGGCGTTTGGGCACCACCATCCGCAACGTCGAAAAATACGTCAGCCGTCTGTTTGGCAAAACCGGCACCAACAGCCGCACCGAACTGGTACGCTATGCCTTGCAACACGGTTTGGTCGATCCCGATCGCCTGGAGTCTGGATGAGCGCTCTCCGCATTGTTTCTTTGCTGCCCAGCGCCACCGAAATGGTGGCGGTGTTGGGGTTGGAGTCCTGTTTGGTGGGCCGCTCCCACGAGTGCGATTTTCCGGCGGCGGTAGTGGATTTGCCGGTGTGCACCGCCCCCAAGTTTGACCCCCACGGCGACAGCCTGACCATCCATCAACGGGTCGAAGATTTGCTGATTGGCGCCCTGAGCGTTTACCGGCTGGAGACCGAAACCCTGCGCGCCCTGCGGCCCACCCACATCCTCACCCAAGCCCAGTGCGAAGTTTGTGCCGTGAGCCTGAACGATGTGGAAGCGGCGATCGCCGATTGGTCGGTGCCGGCTCCCCAGGTCATTTCGTTGCAACCGACGGTGTTGTCCGAAGTGTGGGCCGACCTCGAACGGGTAGGGGCAGCGCTGGGGGTGCCCACGGCGGCGATCGTGGCGGGTTTGCAGGAACAGGTACAGCATTTGCCGCGACCCCAACCCCAGCCCACGGTGGCTTGCATTGAATGGATCGCACCGCTGATGGCGGCGGGCAACTGGATTCCGGAAATGGTGGAGCTGGCAGGGGGCATCCCGGTTTTTGGGGAGGTGGGGAAGCACTCGGCTTGGTTGACCTGGGCCGAATTGGCGGCGGCCGATCCGGATGTGGTGGTGTTCATGCCCTGCGGGTTTGATTTGCCCCGCACCCTCGCCGAAGCCCAAACCGCTTTGGCCGATCCGGCTTGGCAATCGCTCCGGGCGGTGCAAACGGGCCGGGTGTACGCCACCGATGGCAACGCTTACTTCAATCGGCCCGGGCCCCGCCTCGCCGACTCTACCCGCATTCTGGGGGAAATTCTGCACCAAAAACAAACCCAAGGCCCCGGCTGGCAGGCGATCCAACCAACCTGAAGACAACTGGCCTCAAGCTTGTACAGTCATTTTAATTATAGTCATTTTAATTAAAACTGACACGGTTTTTTCCTGCCCAACGAAAGTCTAATAGAACCAATAGGGGCTTCGCCCCTGCGACCCGAGTTGTTTTGTCTCGTCGCTATGCAAAACAGCTATACAGGCGCATTCTTAATTAAAATGACCATAACTCTGGGTGTAGGGATTGGGGAATTGAGGCGGAGGAATTTAGCCCAGGCGACGCGATCGCGCGATGCGCCAACTCAAAATCAGAACCGGCAGCAACCGGCGCCGAGGATGGTGAGGGCGGGGGCCGCCGCCGCGGCCAACTGCTCATCGGAAGCGTATTGGTGGGTGCGCACCGCAAGGGTTTCGAGGTTGACCGGGTGCAACACCAAGGTGGCCGGCAATTCTTTCATCACGTCCACAAACACCAGCAAAATTGCCGAAAAGATGCCCCCCCGCAGCAACGGCAAATGGATCCGCCACAGGGTTTGCCATGGGTTGCACCCCAACAGCCGTGAAGCCTCGTCCAGGTTGGGGCCGATCCGCACCAAACTGCCTTCCACGGCGTTGAACCCCACCGCCAAAAAGCGCACCAGGTAGGCAAACACCAAAATGAAAAGGGTGCCGCCCAATACCAAACCCGGGGGACGGCCAAACTGGGTTGCCAGAAACCGGGAAAGGTGGTTGTCCAGCCAGCCGAGGGGCGGCAAGATGCCCACGGCCAGGGTTCCCCCCGGGATCGCATAGCCCAAGATCGCCATGCGCACCAGGGTGCCCGTCAGCCGATCGCCCTGGAGCCTTTTGCCCCAAGCCAAAACCAACGCGGCGATCGCCGCCAAGCCGCCGGCCACCAAACCCAGCGCCAGGGTATTGCCGGTCAACCGCCAAAAATCCGCCGTGAACAACTCGGTGGTGTTGCGCCAAGCCATTTGCCCCAACAACGCCACCGGCACGCCAAACCCCAGGACAATGGGCACCGCGCAAGCGAGCACTGCGCCGATCGCCCGCCAACCTTTCAACTCAAAGGGCGGGGCAAAGGCCTGGGTGCCGATGCGATCAAATCGCTGCCGTCGCCGCAACCAGGCTTCGATCGCCAACACGAGGAACACCACCACCGCCAACACCGCCGCCAACTGGGCCGAAGCGGGGCGATCGCCCAGGGCAAACCACGTGCGGTAAATGCCGGTGGCCAAGGTATCCACGCCAAAGTGGGAGACCGCGCCATAGTCGCTCAGGGTTTCCATCAACACCAAGGCGGTACCGCCGCCAACGAGGGCCGCGCCACCGGCAACGACACCAGCCAAAAACTGCGCCAGGGGCCACAACCCAACAACCGGCTGGCTTCCGTCAACCGCTCCGCCTCCTCCAGAAAGGCGTTGCGCCCCAACAGGTAGACGTAGGGATACAACGACAAACCCAAAACGAGGATGGCTCCCGGCAAAGAACGAATGGGCGGCAGGCGGAAATCGCTCCCTAAAGCCTCCCGCAGCGCCGATTGCACCGGGCCGGCAAAATCCAAAAATTCGGCATAGGTGTAGGCCAGCAAATACCCCGGGGCAGCCAACGGCAACAGCAACAACCACGAGAAGTGCTGCCCCCCCGGAAACCGACACATGGTGGTCAGCCAAGCCGTGCCGGTGCCCACCGCCAACGCGAAGAGGCCGACCCCCACGGTCAACCCCAGAGAATTGAGCAAATAAGTGCCCAACACCGTAGACACCAAGTGCTGCCAGTTCTCGCCGGTGGCCATCCCCGCCGTCACCCCCACCGACACCAACGGGACCATGGACAACAACGCCAAGCCGGCCGCCGCCAGCGACCAGCCCGATACCCGATTTCCGCCCTGAGTTGCCTCCTTCAAGTTGATGTCTCCGTGGTGAACCGTAGCCTTGGGTGTGCTGTCCCGTGGTGCCACAGGACAATTGAGAAGGAATTGCATTAAATAGTTTAGTATAGAAAAATAAGGCTGAAGACAGGCAATACATGGCAGCGTTGCGGTTGACCGAGGTCAGCAAGCGGTTTGGCGGGCACAGGGCGGTGGAAAACCTGAACCTGGTGTTGGCAGAGCAAGAAATTTTGGGATTGTTGGGGCCTTCCGGTTGCGGCAAAACCACGTTGCTACGGCTGATTGCCGGGTTGGGGCGACCCGATGCGGGCACTATTGAAATTGGCGGTCAAGTGGTGGCGGGGCCGCGCTTTGTCTCGCCTGAGAAGCGGGGGGTGGGCATGGTGTTTCAGGATTACGCCCTGTTCCCCCACCTCACCGTGTTGCAAAACGTGGCGTTTGGGCTGCGTCACGGTCAGTCGGCGCCGCGCGATCGCCGCCGGGAGCGGGTGGCGGCGGTGTTGGCCTTGGTGGGTCTGGAAGGATTCGAGCAGCGTTATCCCCATGAGTTGTCGGGGGGGCAACGGCAGCGGGTGGCTTTGGCCCGGGCGATCGCCCGGAACCGGCGTTGATTTTGTTGGATGAACCCCTCAGCAATTTGGATGTGCAACTGCGGCAACGGCTGCGGGGGGAGCTGCGCCAGATCTTGAAACGGGCGGGCATGGCGGCGATTTTGGTCACCCACGATCGCGAAGAGGCTTTGTGTTTGGGCGATCGGGTGGCGGTCATGCACCAAGGGCATTTGGAGCAGTGACGATACCCCGGAACGGTTGTACCAGCAACCGGCGACGCCGTTTGTGGCGGAGTTTGTCTGCCAGGCCAATTTGGTGCCGGCTTGCCAGGGCCCCGACTGTGGGGGTTCGGTTTGGGAAACGCCGGTGGGTCGGTTCCATTTGGGCGATCGCCTCTTGGCGGGCAATTTGCTGCCCCTCCGGCCCGAAGAAATTGCCCTGCAACCGGATGAAACTTCCCATCTGGCGATCGCCGATCGGGAGTTTTTGGGGGGGGAGTTTTTGGTACCGTATTGCGGGGGAACGACGGATGCGAACTGGCGGTGCGATCGCGCCAGGTGTGGGCCACCGGCCAACGGATGCGGGTGATTCTGGCCAAACTGCCTTGACCCGGCGGCAAGACGGCAGGTACGCCCGTTGAGCTTGACCCGGTTTCCCCCTAGAGTAAGGGGGGCGAGGGTTTGGGGGATGGTTATTGGGTCGATGGCTGGCCGGGACGGTGGGGCGAGTC
>JAAUUG010000071.1 GCA_012031195.1 Oscillatoriales cyanobacterium SM2_1_8 | reverse complement strand
TCGCGAGCCGGCAAAAACTTGGTGGCAATTTCCCATCCCGGCACCTGCATCAGGCGATCGGGCAGGAAATCCCGCTGCATTTTGCGACCTTTCTCAATTTCGTTGCGCATCACGGCATCCCGCAACTCCCGATTGTGGAGCCGGGTGTTTTCGATGGCTTGAGCCCCCTGGGAAGCCAGGGCCGCCAACAACTGCAAATCTTGGGCGGTATAGAGAATGGATGGATTGTGGTAAAAATTCACCACGCCGATCGGGCGATCGCCCGCCTTGAGGGGCACGCAAATGAGGGAGCCCACCTGGGCGATCGTCTGTACAAAGCGGGAATCGGTTGCCACATCGTTCACAATTTCCCCTTTGCCCGTCGCAAACACCCGCCCGGCAATACCTTGGTTGGGCTCCAACGAAAACTTCACATCCATGTTTTCGCCGAATACTTCCAGGGTTTGCAAGCGTCCTTCGGCCGGCTGCCAGAGCATCAAAGAGCCGCTGGTGGCCCGCACCAACTTTTGGGCTTCCGCCAAAATCAACTGGGCCAACACGTTCACGTCAAAACTGGTCGTGAGTTCTTCGGACAATCGGTACAGCAAATTGATTTCCCGATATTTATCGAGGGTTTCGCTGACCAGCCGTTTTTTTTCGGTTTCTTGGGCAATAAACTGTTGCAACAACCGGGCACCGATGGCGCTTTGGGAGCCCGTCACCCACACCTGCTCTTCCCCGAGGGTGACCGGGTGGCGATCGCCCACCGATTCTTGGCCAAACCAGGGGGTACCGTCTGCGCCCACGATCGCGCCTCCGCCCAAGGCCACCAGGTCGGTACAAAATTTGGCCCCTTCCCGCCGTTGCAAGAGCTTTTGCAGGGGGGTAACGGCAGATGGGCTCATGGTGTCGGTTCCGTGGGGGTGGGCAAATTCATTTCAAAAATGTTGCGGTTGTGCCCGTCATGGTACTCGTAGGCAAAGCGATCGCAGCCTTGAATCGTCAAGAAAACCCCCAGCCCCCCCAGCGGCCGCTCTGCGATGGGAGTATCCAGGTTGTCGGGCGTAGCCTGGGTGAGGGGATTGTAGGGGATCGCGGTATCTTCCAAAATGACCTGCAGGCGATCGCTGTGGGTGGTGGCTACCACCTGGATGTGGCCGCTTAACCCAGCCTCGACATATCCATGGGCCACAATGTTGGTGGCCACTTCATCCACCGCCAGCCGCAGACGGTAGGTGGCGCGTTTGTCCAAGCCGGAGTGGGCGGCCGCTGCCAACACATAGTCGGCAATGCCCGCTAAAGATTCGAGGGTACCGGGAAAAAGTTTGGCGTCCATGGCTAACTGGGTAGCATAGGGGCAGGCTATCACAATCGTCGCCGGTTTGCCGCTGGCGGGCGTTCAATCTGGGGAACCAGCCCTCGCCGCGGTGGGTCCCCCCCCGCCTATGCTAGTTTGAAAGGTAGCTCCAAAACCAAAACACACGATGCGCTCCGAGCTGCAGACAAAACTTGCTCAGCCTTTGCAGATTGGCACCGTTACCCTGCACAGCCGCGTGTTCCAGTCTCCGTTGGCCGGGGTGACCGATCGGGTGTTTCGACGGTTGGTACGGCGGTACGCGCCCCATTCGCTCACGTACACCGAAATGGTGAGCGCTTCGGGGTTGCACTATGCTCGGGAATTGCCACGGGTGATGGAAGTGGATCCGGACGAGGCGCCGATCGCCATTCAGTTGTTTGATTGCCGTCCCGATTTTCTGGCCGAGGCCGCCGAAAGGGCGGTGGCGGAAGGGGCGCAAATTGTGGACATCAACATGGGGTGTCCGGTCAACAAGATCACCAAAAACGGCGGCGGGTCTTCGTTGCTGCGGCAGCCGGAGGTGGCGGCCCAAATCGTGCGGCAGGTGGTGGCGCGATCGCCCGTGCCGGTAACGGTCAAAACCCGGTTGGGGTGGAGCGAACAGGAAATCACGATCTTGGATTTTGCCCGCCGCATGGAAGATGCGGGGGCCCAAGCCATCACCATCCACGGGCGGACGCGGGCCCAGGGCTTCAACGGCCGGCCCGGTGGGACTGGATTCGCCGGGTGAAAGAAGTGCTCAGCATTCCGGTGATTGCCAACGGCGATATTTTTTCCCCGGCCGCCGCCCTCCAGTGTCTGCAGGAAACCGGGGCCGACGGGGTGATGTGTTCCCGGGGCACCATGGGCTACCCGTTTTTGGTGGGTGAAGTGGATGCTTTTTTGCGTACCGGGGAATTGCCGCTGCCGCCCACGGTGGCCCACGGTGTTGACGGTGGCCAAAGAGCATCTGGCTTGGTTGCACGAATACAAGGGCGAACGGGGCATCCGCCAAGCCCGCAAACATTTGACCTGGTATGCCAAAGGCTTTGCGGGGGCGGCCACCCTGCGGGGCGAATTGTGCCGGGTGGAGACCTTGCCCCAGGGTTTGGATTTGCTGGACCGGGCGATCGCCCAATCGGCGTCCCTGTCCGTCCTAAAATCGGAAGAAACTGGGGAGGCGTTGCCATGACCCTTGCGTCGGCTTGGCCCGATCACCGGCACTTGCCGGACACCGACGGTACCTTTGTGCAAAACTTCCAGGAACACCCGCAAAGCCTTTTGTTGACCGATTCCCTGCAAACGGTGTTGGCAACTTTGCACCCCGACGGTCGCTACGCCATCGGGCAAGACAGCGGCATCTATTGGCGGTTGACGGATCCCCCGGAAAACGGGGTGGTGGCCCCCGATTGGTACTACGTGCCCAACGTGCCCCCCCTCCTCAACGGGGAACGGCGGCGTTCCTATGTGTTGTGGCAAGAACAGGTGATTCCACCGGTGGTGCTGGAGTTTGTATCGGGGGACGGCCGCGAAGAACGGGACGCCACGCCGCCTACGGCCCGCACCAAACCGGGCAAGTTTTGGGTGTACGAGCAGGCGCTCCAGGTGCCCTACTACGGCATTTACGATGTGGAAAAAGCCCGCATTGATGTGTACGAGCGGATGGGCGATCGCTATCGTTTGCGCATTCCCGACGGGGAGGGACGGGTCTGGTTGCCGCCGTTGGGGGTGTTTGTGGGCATTTGGTGGGGGCCCTTTCTGAACCAGACATTGCCTTGGGTGCGGTGGTGGGATGCCCAAGGGGAACTGCTGCCCACGGGCCACGAGCGGGCGGAACGAGCCGAAGGCCTGGTGGTGCAAGAGTATCGACGGGCAGAACAGGAAAAACAACGGGCAGAACAGGAAAAACAACGGGCAGAGCAGGAAAAGCAGCGGGCCGATCGCCTGGCTGCCCAACTGCGAGCCTTAGGGATTTCACCGGAACCGTAAACACCATGGGATTTTTCCAGCCGGCGATCGCCCTGATGAATCGCCTCAACTACCCGAAAAAGTTCCTGCTGATCAGCACCCTCTTTATTTTGCCTTTGGTGTTGGTGGCGGGTCTGCTGTTTTCCGAAATTCACGATCGGGTGGCCTTCGCCCAGAAGGAACGGGTGGGCATCACCTATCTACGGGCTTTGCTGTCCTTCAGCCAGAGCGTGCAGGTCAACCGCCGGCAGGCAGAACTGGGAAATTCTCCCAACCTGGCGGAAATGGCGGCGCAGTTTCAGACCCTGACGGAGGTCAATCGCCGCTACGGCACCACCTTGGATGTCCAAACCCTGTTTCCGGAATTGCAGGATGCTTGGGCCCAACTGGACTACCCGCGCCTGGTTGAGGGGGTGCACCGTTTGCGGGCCCATGTGGGGGATTGCTCCAATTTGATTCTCGATCCCGATTTGGACAGTTACTATTTGATGGATGCCACCCTCCTCAAATTGCCGGAAATGCGGCGGGTGCTGTTTACCTTGGGGGCGCAACTGCGCCAGGGAAACCCCGATCACGAGCCCCCATTGACCCAATTGGCGGTGCTGCAAGCCAAACTCGAAGAAAACTTGGCCACCGCTTTTCGGAACAACCCCAAAGGCAATTTGAAGCCGGTGCTGCAACCGCAGGTTGGGCGCTTTGCCCAAACCCTGTCGTCCCTGTCTGCGGACTCCCCCGACCTCGAAGCCCAAGCGTTTGGGGCCTTGGTGGAGAGTTGGCAATTGTGGCAAAGCCTCACCGATGAACTGGATGGCTTGCTGGGCGATCGCATTGCCCGGTTTCACCAACGTCAGCTTATGATTGCGGGATTCATTGGGGTGATTTTGTCCGTTGTGGGGTATTTGTGGGTGGGGTTTTACCGGGCGGTGATGGAGACCGTGGGCAGCTTAGACCTGGCCGCAACTGCGATGGCCCGGGGGGAAACGGTGGAACTCACCCTCGTCAACAAAGACGAACTGGGGCAAGTGGTGGGGGCCTTCAACCGCATTGCCAAAGCTGTGCTGGCCGCCGAAGCCAAATTCCGGAGCATTTTTGAGAACTCCGTAGATGGGATTTTTCAGACCACGCCCGACGGTCGCTACCTCAGCGCCAACCCGGCCTTGGCCAAGATGTACGGCTATGAATCGCCCGCAGCCCTGGGCCAAGGCCTCACCGACATTGGTACCCAGCTCTATGTGGAGGGCGATCGCCGCGCGGTGTTTCAGAAAAATTTGCACGAGAGCGGTCAAATCACCGACTTTGAGTCGGAAGTCTATCGGCGGGATGGCAGCCGATTGTGGATTCGTGAAAACGCGCGGGCCGTCACCAACGATGCCGGCGAAATTTTGTATTATGAAGGCACGGTCAGCGACATCACCGAACGCAAAATCGCCGAACAGGCCCTGGCCCAAGCCACGGCCGAGATTCAGTCCCTCAACGAACGGCTCTCGGAAGAAAACCTGCGGATGAAAGGAGAGTTGGTGGTGGCCCGCAAACTCCAACAGATGATTTTGCCTCGGGACTCGGAACTGCTGGAAATTCGCGATTTGGAGGTGGCGGGGTTCATGCAGCCCGCCGACGAGGTGGGGGGCGACTACTACGACGTGTTGCAAGAAGGGGGGCGGGTCAAAATTGGCATTGGCGATGTCACCGGCCACGGCCTCGAAAGCGGCATGGTGATGTTGATGGTGCAAATGGCGGTGCGCACCCTGTTGATCAGCCAAGAAAACGATCCAATTCGGTTTTTGAATGCCCTGAACCAAGCGGTGTACAGCAACGTGCAGCGCATGAACACCGATAAAAACCTAACCCTAACCTTGGTGGATTACGAAGACGGAAAAATGGTGTTCAGCGGTCAGCACGAATCGATTTTGGTGGTGCGAGCCAACGGGGAAATCGAATGTATGGACACGGTAGATTTGGGGTTTCCGATTGGTCTCGAGGAACGAATCGAAGGCTTTTTAGACAAACTGATCTTGTACCTCCAGCCCAACGATGTGGTGGTGTTGTATACCGATGGCGTCACCGAAGCGGAAAATGCCCAAAAAGAACTCTACGGCTTGCCTCGGTTGTGCACGGTTCTGCAACAACATCATCAAAGATCTGCCCAGGAAATCTGCCAAGCCATTGTGGAAAACGTGAGAGATCACATTCAAAACCACAAAATTCACGACGACATCACCCTGCTGGTGCTGAAACAGAGGTGAAATTCCCCTACTTGCTCACCAGGCGATCGATTTGGGTGCGCAACGACAGCACCAGCACCGATTGCGACAGTTTCAGCAAACTCAAGACCGTCCCGATTCCGCACACCACCGCCCATAGCCCAAACCCTGGCCGCGAGAAGGACAACGCCACCAACAACACCCCGGCGATCGCCCCTAGCCCGGCCAGGCAGCCGTACAGCACGCACAGCACCGCCATTTCGATGCGTTTGAGGGTGCGTTCGCTCTCCAGGGATTGCACCTGAATCAGCAGTTCCCCCCGCTCCAGACGCTCTTCCAACCGCCGCAAAATCACTTCCGTGGCGCTGGGTTGCCGAAATTTGTACACCAGAAAATCCTTGGCTTGACGGGCAAATTCGGCGATCGCCCCCGTATTGCCGGTCGCCAGGGCCAAGGTTTTCACAAAGGGTTGGGCCGCCGCTTTGAAGTTGTATTGCGGGTCCAAAATCAGGGCAATGCCCACCAGGGTGGACATGGATTTGAGGAGGTAGGTCATCTTCGCCGGCAACCGAAACGGTTGTTTTTCAAACAGCAAATAGACTTCGTCTTTGACTTCCACAAAGGCCTTCACGTCGAAGGGTTTTTCGGTGAACCGATCCAACACAAACTGGACAATGCGTTTTACCGGCGACATGTCGGACGAGGGCACCAGCAACCCCATGGCCACAAACCGATCCACCACCTCGTTGGCGTCTTTTTTGAGAATGGCGAAAAACGTTTGCACCATTTGCTCTTTGTCCAGGGCCGGAATTTCCGCCATCATTCCGTAGTCGTAAAAAATCAAGGTGCCGTCCGAGCGCACCGCCAAATTGCCGGGGTGGGGATCGGCATGGAAGAACCCGTCCACCAAAAACTGTTTGAGGTAAGAACGAATCCCGAGATCGTTCACCGCCCGCGGGCTCAAGCCGTTGGCCCGCAATGCCGCCACATCATCGACTTTGATGCCGGGCAAGTATTCCAAGGTCAAAACCTTGGTGGTGGAGCATTCCCAAAACACTTTGGGGGTGGCAATTTGCGGATAATCTCGAAAGTTTTCGCGGAAACGGTCGGCGTTTTTGCCCTCGATGGAGTAGTCAATTTCTTGGTACAAAATCGTGAAAAATTCGTCGTAAATCCCCAGCAAATCGAGTTTGCGGGCCCAATCAAACCGTTTTCTTAACACCCGAATCAGCTTGTTGACGGCGCGGCTATCCAAATCGAACAACGCCCGCAACCCCGGCCGCTGCACCTTCACCACCACCGCCTCGCCGGTGTGCAGCCGCGCCCGATGCACCTGCCCCAAGCTGGCGGCGGCCAACGGCACTTCGACAAACTCCGCAAACACTTCTTTGAGCGATCGCCCCAATTCCTGTTCGATGGTGGCGACGGCTTCGCGGGTGCTGAAGGGGGGCACGCTGTCCTGCAAAGCGCTGAGGGCGGTCAAATACTCCGGCGGCAACAAATCCACCCGCGTAGATAGGGACTGGCCAACCTTGATGAAAACCGGCCCCAGTTCCAACAGGGTTTGGATCAGCCACCGGGCCCGCCGGGCACGGGTTTCGGCCGAGGTATCTTGCCGGATGCCGTCCCACCATAGCCAAAACAAAAACGTGAATGCGGCCTGAAACACGTCCCGCTGACGACCCCACGCCGTCAACCGCGCCCGCTGCCGACTTGTAGGGCGATCGCCCCCCGCGATACCGAAAGCGCCATGCAAGCCCCAAGCGGATTTCTTTAGGGTATCGCAAACCCGTTACAAATCGTCAAAATTCTCGATGGCCGCAAGGTTGTGGGGCGGCACCGGTCGATTGCCGGGGCGCACCGACAGCCGCACCGCACAACCCACCGCCTGCGCGGCCTCCAACTCCGCGATCGCGTCCGATACAAACAACATTTGGGACGGCACGACGTTCAAAGCTTGGGCGATCGCCCAGTAGCTGTCCGGCTGCGTTTTCGGCCCGATCCGGGTGTCAAAATAATCCGCAAAGTAGGGGTCAAGTCGCCCGCCGTGCTGTAGCGAAACAACAACCCTTGGGCTTGGGTGCTGCCGGAAGAGAAAATCGCGATCGTTTTGCCCTGGGCGTGCCACCGCGCCAAAGCCGGCCCCACATCGGCAAACACCGTCGCGGTGAGGGTGCCCGCCCGATAGCCCTCCTCCCAAATTTTGCCCTGCAAAGATTTGAGGGCCGTGGACTTGCGATCCGCCGCCATCAGGGCCTGCAGGTAGGGCAAAGCCCCCGGCCACACCCCGGCCTCGGTAGCTTCCCATTCCTGGCGCAGGGCTTCCAAATCCCCTGGCACCTCGTGGCCCCGTTCCGCCAGAAAACCCGGCAGGCGATCGGCCGCAAACGGAAACAACACCCCCAACACGTAATCCAGGGGGGTGGTGGTGCCTTCAATGTCCAACAGCACCACGGGTTCGCAAAACGTCATCGGTGAAACCTCCCAACGGTCATTGGTAGCACTATGCCATTAAGTTAAGGCAGGAAAGGGGGTTTCCCACGGCTGCATAGCGCGGCATTCCAAGCGCACCGGATTCGGTTCCAAACCTACTGGATTCGGTTTCAAACCCACTGGATTCGGTTTCAAACCCACCGCAGTCGGGCTGGGGTTTCCCCCTACCGCTTCCGTGGCCGCGGCCGCACCTCTCCATGCAACGTCTGGAAAGCCCCGTCCCGCGCCCCCAGGGTTTCGTAAAAGAAGTAAGAAAAACCGTCCAAGCCAAACAGGCGGGCCAAGTTAACCTGGTCGGAAATCAGACCCATGTCCACCGCGCGAATCCGCAACCCCGTCAGCACCCCCACCGCCACGGGGAATTTGGCTTGGAGATCGTGCAATTCCGAGGCGGTCAATTCGGTGGCGTAGGTGCCCAGGTTGTCCCGATAGACCTGCACAATCAATTCATCTATTAACCCCAGGCGGGCCCAGCGGTACCAATCCTGGAGGAAAAAGTTGTAGGAAAAAACGCGGGGGTTGGGGGCCAACGAAACCACGGCTTGGGGTCGATGGAAGCGCACTTTGGCAAAGAGGCTGACCCACAAATCCGTCAAAAACCGAGCCCGCCACCGCATCCACTCCGGGTCCCGCACGTTGGTGGGAGGATCGCTGCCGTTGTGATCTTGACGGTACAGCGCCGCCGTGAAGTCGTCGTAGCCCATATCGACCGGCCAGCCGAAGTGATCGTCAAACTGCACCCCGTCCACGTCGTATTTTTCCACCACTTCTTGCACCAGTTCCGTCAGGAATTGCCGCACTTCGGGGTGGGCCGGGTTGAGGCGCACCAACCGCACTTCCTGGTTGGCCCCCAGGGTGATGAGGGTGGAGCCGTCTTGGCGGCGGGTGACCCAGGTGGGATTTCGCTTCACCAATTCTGAGTTTTCGGGGGCCATCAACCCGTATTCCAACCAGGGAATCACCGCCATTTGCCGGGGCCGGGCTTCGGCGATCGCTCCTGCAGCAGATCCCGCCCCCGCAGACCCGGGTTGGGGTCCAGGGCCACGCCGGCATATTTGGCCATGGTGGCGCTGGGGAACAGGGTATAGCCGCCGTTGTACACCACCGGATAGATGGTGTTGACGCGCAACCGCTGGAGCCGGGCGATCGCCCCCCGCAGCCGCTCCCGTGAAACAACACATCGCTATCGACGTTGGTCAGCCAGACCCCCCGCAATTCGGGTTGGGGATTGACCTGGGCCCACCCTGGAGCCGCCAGCCAACAACCCAAACCCGCCACCACCGCCCAGACCTTTGCGCGCCATCCCATAACTCAACCCTCACACCGCAGAAGCGCATTGTAGCGGCGATCGCCCATCATGCCAGGGGTTTCAGGCATTGGCCAAAACCTCGGCGACGGGGATGCCCACCACCGCCAACGCTTCAGCCAAGGCCCCTTCCCGTTCTTCCTTCCAGCAGCTTTCGTCCAACCATTCCCGCAACCCGAGGTTTTCCAACCGCTCGCGCACCCGGGGTTTGGCCCCACCACCCAAACCGTTTTGCCCTGCTCCTTGGCTTCTTGCATGGCGTTTTCGAGGGCCAACGAGGCCGTTACCCCCAACTTGGGCACATCCTGCAAATCGAAGATCACCACTTGGGCATCGACCGCCGCCCGGTGCTCCCGGGCAATGGCCTTGGCCACGCCAAAAATCATCGGGCCGCTCAGGTAAAACAACAGCACCTGACCCTGGGCCCGATCCATCAACGCCTTTTCCGCTGCGGTCATGGGGATGCTGTCGTCGGCATCGCCGATCGCCCGCACGTTCTGGGATTGGAACTGGGAGAGGCTTTCGATGGTCAACATGTTGGCCACAAACACCCCCACGCCCACCGCCACAATCAAATCCAAAAACACCGTGAGGCCCATCACCCCATACATGATGAGGGCGCCCTTGCGGGACACCACGTGGGCCCGTTTTAAGAAACTCCAATCCAAAATGTCGATCCCCACCTTCAGGGCAATCCCCGCCAGTACCGCCATGGGAATGTCTTTGGCCAACGGGGCCGCAAACAACACCACCGTCAACAAGACCACGGCCCGCGTCAAGCCGGATACGGCGGTTTTGGCCCCGGTTTGAATGTTGACCACGGTGCCCATGGTGGCCCCAGCCCCCGGCAAGCCGCCGCAAACCCCCGAGACCAGGTTGGCAATGCCCTGGCCAATCAATTCCTTGTCCGAATCGTGCTCGGTGCGGGTCAAACTGTCGGCAATCACCGCCGTGAGGAGGGTATCGATGCACCCCAACAACCCCAACACCAACCCATCCAACACCACGGTGGTAAATTGCGCGGGGGTGAATACCGGCGCCCGGAGGGTGGGCAACCCCATGGGAATTTCGCCAATCCGCCGAATGTCGGCCTCGGGAAACACCCACACCGATACCAGGGTGCCCATCACCAACGCCAACAACTGGGGCGGCACCACCCGCTTAAACCGCGACGGCACCGCAAAAATCAGGGCGATCGCCAGCCCCCCCAACCCCAATTCGATGGGGTCAAGGTTTTGCAACAGGGTCGGCACACTGCCGAGGGTGCCCAACACCCCACCTTTGGGAATGGCTTGCCCCAGCAACGGAGCGGTTTGCAGCAGGATCAAAATCACGCCGATTCCCGACATAAAGCCGGAAATCACGCTGTAGGGCATCAGGGTAATGTATTTGCCCAACTTGAAAAAGCCCGCCAAAATTTGCACAGCCCCCGCCAACATCACGGCGGTAAAGGCCATCGCCAGCCCGTTGTCCGGGTCGGCCGCCGTCAGGGTCGCCACGATCGCCGTAAACACCACCGTCATCGGCCCCGTCGGCTCCGAAATCAGGGTGGGGGTCCCCCCCAACAACGCGGCAAAAAAACCGACGCAGATCGCCCCGTACAACCCCACCACCGGGCCGTTGGGGGCCCCCGAAGCCACCCCAAACGCCAACGCCAACGGCAACGACACAATGGCCGTGGTCAACCCCCCAAACAAGTCTCCCTTCAGGTTTCCCAAGTGCAACAGGTTCCAGGGATAAAACCCCCGGCCCGCCCCCGCGGCTTTCCGATCCCCCAAATCGCTCATAGATAGAATTCAATGAAGATGTTTTATTTCATATTGTGGAGTCTATCTTAATTTGTGGATTTGGGGAAGATATAGCTGGAAATATAGTCATTTCAAATGTGTTTGCGACAATCTTGCCCTCACCCCCAGCCCCTCTCCCAGGGATGGAGATGGGAGTAAAGGCAATCAAAACAATCGCAGTCGCACCATTTTTAATTAAATTGACTATAACTTGGTTGGGGCAGGGTGCAGGGGTGAAACCCCTGATTGGC
>JAAUUG010000070.1 GCA_012031195.1 Oscillatoriales cyanobacterium SM2_1_8 | reverse complement strand
CAACCGAAACGCTGCGGGCGATCGCCGGGGGGGGTAGGGGGAGCCGTGGTGATGGCCCTCGTGCTGATGGGTTCGCTCCCGCAGTTGACATCGTTTTGGCCGGGGGTGGTGGCTTTTGCGATGATCGTGGCGGCCCCCATTTTGGCGGGCACCGCCTTTCGGCGATCACGGCGACGGGGTTGGCCCGTGGCTTGGCTGATGACGTTGATCGCCGGGGTGGGCCTCACCGGGGTAGGCCTCGGTCTGGTGACGGCGGTCGCCGGGGCCGGGAGCGTGGCGATCGCCACCGGGGTGGGTCTAAGTGCTTGGAGCCTCACGGCACCGCAGCGGGCGCAACGGCGGTGGCAACGGCGGCAAGATCGGGCCATTCCGCCCTAAAGCCTTTACAACCAACGGCCCCCATAGGACGATGGCGGGGTAGTCGTTCCCAACCGCAATGAGCACCCATCCCCTGGCTTCGATTTGGGCGAGTTTCAACGCCCGCACCTACCTGCAGGAATACTATGGCGATGTCGGGGCCGAAAACCTGGCTTACCTTCAGTTTTTTGCCCGTCGGTTTGCCGCGTTGCCTCCGCAAAACACGCTTTTGGACTTTGGCAGCGGCCCCACCATCTATTCCGTCATTTCGGCGGCTCCCCGCGTGGCCCGCATCGTCCTGAGCGATTACCTGGCGGCCAACCGGGCCGAATTGACCCTCTGGCACGAAAATCATCCCCAAGCCTTTAATTGGCAACCTTTTGTGGCCACCGCCCTGGGTTGCGAAGGGCTGGAAGCAACCCCGGCGGCGATCGCCCAGCGCATCGCCGAAATTCAGCAAAAAATTGTCGCCATTCGGTTCTGCGATGCGGCTTTAGATCAACCGCTGCCCGGTTGGGAAGAGCGCTTCGATGTTTTGGTCAGCAATTCCTGTGCCGACGCCGCCACCAACGATCGGACAACCTGGCAGCAGTACCTGAAAACATTCTGACCCGCTTGAAACCTGGGGGCACCCTGATCCTCTCGGCAGTTAAAGGCGCCGATTTCGGTGCCCTCCCCACCCCCTGGCCCGAACCGGAAGCGGACTCCCAGTATTTCCCGACCGTTAATATCGTGGAAGCCGATTTGCAAGCCGCTCTGATTGCCGCCGGCTGCGCGGCCGACAGCGTGGAGTTGGAAACCGTGCCCGCCGATCGCCCCACCCGCAAATACCAAGGACTGATGATGGTCGCCGCCCGCAAACTGCCTTAATTCCCCGAGGGGCAGGGGTGGTATAGTCATTTCAAATATGTTTGCGACAATCTTTCCCTCACCCCCAACCCCTCTCTCAGGAAGGGAGAGGGGAGTAAAGGCAATCAAAACAAACGTAGTCGTGCCAATTTTAATTAAATCGACTATACTCTGCTGGTGGATGCGACTCCCTCTCTCGCCCAGAAGGGGTTGGGGGGGAATCCAAAACTCAGGTTCTATTGAGATTAAGGGCATCGAGAACACCGGCACCGTCTGACTTCCCCGCCCCGGTTCCTGAGGATTGGCTGAGCGCAAGGGTGGGCTTCGACTGCGCTCAGCCCACCTCCAT
The DNA here is from genome assembly GCA_012031195.1 of Oscillatoriales cyanobacterium SM2_1_8. Classification (GTDB taxonomy): domain Bacteria; phylum Cyanobacteriota; class Cyanobacteriia; order Pseudanabaenales; family Pseudanabaenaceae; genus UBA8156. The sequence continues at coordinate 9,804 of JAAUUG010000070.1, read as the reverse complement.
CCTTCGGCAGGCTCAGGAATCAGGGAGAAGGGGAGCGGAACCCTCTAAACCTTGAGGTGGCACAGAGTCCACGTATAGTCGTTTTAATTAAGAATGCGCCTGTATAGCTGTTTTGCATAGCGACGAGACAAGACAAGCCGGGTCGCAGGGGCGAAGCCCCCGTATTGGTTCTATTAGACTTTCGTTGGGCAGGAAAAACCGTGTCAGTTTTAATTAAAATAACTATAAAATGACTACAACCTAGACTGGGCAAGACTTTTCGCAAAATTTCTACCGTCGAACCCACATCAGGAACAGGGACAAAAATCATAGAGCTGCCAGGCTTCCTTTTCCCACAACCACAGCCGTTTGCCGCCCGCCAAGAAAGCCGCTTCGTAGGAGAAGGTTGAACTGTAGCTGCCCACCAAATACCGGGTCTGGCTCAACAAATGCATTTCCAGCAATTCTTGCGAGAGCGGCGGCGGCACCAGGGGCGGCGTCACCACATCAAACTCCATCTCTTGCAGGAGCGGGACAACCTGCGGGTTGTCGGTGCAAACAAAAAAGCGGGCATCCTCATGCAATGCCAGATAAGCCAAAAACTCCAGAAAAACTTCCAGCGGGGTATTGAGGTGATGGGCGGTTTTGAGGGCATCGGTGAGGTTGTCGGTGAGGCGAATGTGCACCCCCACCCGCTCCGATAGTTCCAGACGGTGGGCGATCGCCCCTACCTCTTGCTGCAAAGCATCGGGCCAAGGCAACTGGGCATAGGTCTGGGTTTTGTAGCGGACAATGTCGGCATCGCCGTAGCTGCGGGGCTGGGCCGCATAAATGGACAGGTAAGGCAGCGGCCCCGGTGGGAGAACCGCCTTAAAGTAGGCTTCGGTTAGGGGATGGCTGTTGGTGCCGTAAATGCCCACATGGTCGTAAATCTCCAGTTCGTTCACAAGGGTGCTGGCCAGCTTTTCCCCCGCTTCACGAGAGGTGATAACCGTAGATCCAAAAGGTGACAACAACTCGCATAGGGCATTGCTGGTCGCTGTCGAGAGGCGATCGGAACCAATTACTACCCGGAAGGGACGTTGAAAGTGTACAGCCAACAACCGGGCAGCACAAAAATGCCGCAACACGTTGCCAATCCCGTTCACGCACACCGCTACAACTTCTTCCGATCCAATATCAGACACAATTTTAGACCCAAATCGGGAGCCCATTTTATCTCATCGACTTGTCTCTATCCTCACTCTATCCCCTGCCCTGCTTTCTTTGGAAAATTTTGAAAATAAGGACGGGCAGGGAAGAGAGCCTAGAAACTGCTGTACCCTTGATTTTCGGATAGGTGCGGTTCCAAATCGAACAACATTTGCAGGGCTTGCATCGCCCGCCGCCGCGCTTCGATGTCCTGCTGGGCCCGCAGTTGCACCATCGGATCGTGCAAAATTTTGTTGATGATGCCCCGGGTCAAATTCTCGACAATTTCTTGGTGTTTTTCGCTGAACTCATTGCCCAACCGCGACATCGCTTTCTCCATTTCCTGCTCGCGGATGTCTTCCATCTTTTGCCGCAGCTTGCTGATGGTGGGTACCGTCTCCAGCGATCGCCACCACCCCTCAAACTCTTCACAACACCCATCGAGAATGGGCTCAGCCTTGAGGGCCATTTGCCGCCGGGTTTCTTGATTGCCCGCCACCACCGCCTGCAAATCGTCCACATTGAACGACTTCACTTTGGGCAGTGCGGCAATCTCCGCCGCCACGTTGCGGGGCACCGAAATGTCCACCACCATCAACCCGGAATGGGACTCGATCCATGGCGTCAGTTGGGGCACCCCAATCAAAATGTCCGTGGCGGCGGTACTCGTAAATACCAAATCCGATTCTTGCAGACGAGCCACCAAGTTTTCAAAAGGTTGCACCGCAAAGGGCACCCCCGCTTCGGCAAACTCGCCCAACATTTGCCAAGCTTTGTCCGTCGAACGGTTGATCACTTCAATTTGGGTAGCCCCCTTGGCGATCAGGTGCTTCACCAACAGCCGCGCCATCTTGCCGGCCCCCACAATCGCGATGCGCCGATGGGCCAGGTTTTCCAGCTTCATCACCGCCAATTCCACCGCCGCCGAACTGATCGACACCGCCCCCGTGCCAATTTCGGTCTCGGTGCGCACCCGTTTGCCGGTAGACAACGCCCGCTTGAACAACTCGTTCAACACCCGGCCCGCCCCATTGTGCTGCTGCGCCAACCGGTGGGCGTGCTTCACTTGGTTCAAGATTTGCCCTTCCCCCAACACCAGGCTATCCAAACCCGCGGCCACCCGCATCAGATGCATCACCGCATCCTGCCGCAGCAAAATAAACAAGTACCGCCGCAGCGACTGCAAAGGCACTTGGCTGAATTCCGCCAAAAATTGCATCACCTCGCGGATGCCCCCCTCCGCCTCCCGCAATACCACATACAATTCCATGCGGTTGCAGGTGCTCAAAATCGCCGCCTCGTCTACGTTCGGAAAATTCCGCAACTGGGCGATCGCACTCTCGACCCGTCCTTCGGGAATGCTGAGTTTTCCCGCACTTCCACCGTGGCCGTTTTGTGGCTCAAACCGATGACCGCAATGTTCATCATACGAGTAATGATAAGAGGTTGTTAAATAAAAAAGTGTTTCTCAAAACCGATTTCAAAACCAAGTATCCAGCAGGCTTGGCCCCAGGCTGGGAGAAAAACCGCACGGGCTTCTCCCCCAACCTCAAGGCGGACGGCGGTTAGTTCAGGTTGATGATTTTTGGCTTGTCGCCGGTGAGGTGGATGGTGTCCACAAACCGAGCGGTGCGGGATTGGCTGGAAATCACCAAAGACTGGGTGCGGCAGCCACCGCCAAAGAACCGTACCCCCTTCATCAAGTTGCCGGAGGTGATGCCGCAGGCCGCAAACAGCACTTCTTTGCCGGAGGCCAATTCATCGGCGTTGTACACCCGATCCGGATCGGTGATGCCCATCTCCTGGAGGCGGGCAACGTTGCCTTCCCGGGTCCTCATTTCTCGCTTTCCGGGGTTTTCACCTCGTTGGGATCGTAGATCAATTGTCCCTGGAAGTGTCCGCCCAAACAACGCATGGCCGCCGCCGAAATCACCCCTTCCGGAGCCGCACCAATGCCCATCAAGGCATGGATGTTGGTGCCCTGAAACGCGCAGCAAATGGCCGCCGACACATCCCCATCGGAAATGAGTTGCACCCGAGCCCCGGTTTTGCGGATTTCGGCAATCAATTCTTTGTGGCGCGGCCGATCCATCACCACAATCACCAATTCATCGGGCGATCGCTCCAAGCATTCCGACAAAATTTGAATGTTTTCGGTGGCGGTTTTGCGGATATCGACGTGGTTGGCCGCCGCCGGGGGCGCCGCCAGTTTTTTCATGTAGAAGTCGGGGGCTCGGAACAACCCCCCCTTTTCGGAAATGGCCAGCACCGCCATCGACCCCGGCTGCCCTTTGGCAACAAGGTTGGTGCCTTCGCAGGGATCCACCGCAATATCAATTTCCTGCAGTTCTTCGAGGGTGCAAACTTCCCCCGCGTTGGGTTGGGTGCAGATGCCCACTTCTTCGCCAATGTAGAGCATGGGGGCTTCGTCCCGCTCCCCTTCCCCAATCACAATGCGCCCCCGCATGTGGATTTTGTTCATGCGTTCCCGCATGGCTTCGACGGCAGCTTCGTCCGCTTCGTCTTTGGCCCCTTTGCCCATCCAGCGCGAAGAGGCGATCGCCGCCTGCTCCACAACTTCAATAATTTCTAAACTGATGGTGTTATCCATGTGCCACGTGCTTTCCGTAATTTGCTTGGAAATTTTTGGAGGCGATTTTAGGCAAGTCGGCGGGTGCAGGGCAGAGCCCAAGCGATCGCTCCCCAAACTTCAGTCCCCAACCGAAAACCCAAGGATTCGGTCGCCCTCTAGTTTACTAGGGCGATCGCCTCCCCCTCCCCCGACCAAACGTTAAGTTTGCAAGGACAGGATGGCGAATGCAAAGGGGGCAATCGGGGTAGGATGGAGTTGGGGTTAAGGTTTTATTAAACGACGGGTGAGCCATGGCCGGATGGTTGGGGGGGGAATCAGGGGGCAGGTCCGGGGCAACCCAGGGCGATAAACCGGAAGAAGCTTGCGGCGTGTTTGCGTTGTGGGGCCCCGAAGCGGTGGCCCGCTCGGTCTATTTTGGCTTGTATGCCCTCCAACATCGGGGCCAGGAGTCGGCAGGGATCACCACGTTTGACGGGGCGGGGCAATCCCATACCCACAAAATGATGGGGTTGGTGTCCCAGGTTTTTTCCGAGGAAATTTTGCAGTCGTTGCCGGGCACGACGGGGGTAGGTCACACCCGGTATTCGACCACCGGGGGCAGCCACGAGGGCAACGCCCAGCCTTTTGTGGTGCCGACCCGCCTGGGGGATTTGGCGCTGGCCCACAACGGCAATTTGGTGAATGCGTTGGCATTGCGAACCGAACTGACGGCGGCCGGCGTGGTGTTGGCCACTTCGACCGATTCCGAGGCCATTGCCTGGGCGATCGCCGAGGCGGTGAACCAAGGGCAGCCCTGGCCCGAAGCGATCCAAACGGCGGTGCGGCGGTGCCAAGGGGCCTTCAGTTTAGCGATCGCCACGCCGGTGGGGGTGGCGGCCGTCCGGGACAGTTACGGGGTGCGACCCTTGGTTTTGGGGCGCATCGACGGGCAGACTTGGGTGGTGGCCTCCGAAACCTGCGCCTTGGACATCGTGGGGGCGGCCTACGAGCGGGAAGTGGCGCCCGGGGAGTTGGTTTGGCTGGATGGGCAAGGCGCTCAATCCTACCGGTGGCTGGCGGCAGCCCCCAAGCTGTGTGTGTTTGAAATGATTTATTTTGCCCGCCCCGACAGCGTGATGCACGACAGCAGTTTGTATTCCTACCGGTTGCGGTTGGGGCAGGCTTTGGGTCGGGAGGCGCCGGCGGCAGCCGATGTGGTGATTGGGGTGCCGGATTCGGGCACGCCGGCGGCGATCGGGTTTGCCCAGGCGGCGGGGTTGCCGTTTGCCGAGGGGCTGATCAAAATCGGTATGTGGGGCGCACGTTCATTCAGCCCACCCAGGCCATGCGGGAGGCAGGCATTCGGATGAAGCTCAACACCCTGCGGGATGTGCTGGACGGCAAGCGGGTGGTGGTGGTAGACGATTCGATTGTGCGGGGCACCACCAGCCGGAAACTGGTGAAGGCCTTGCGGGATGCGGGGGCCACCGAAGTGCACATGCGGATTTCGTCACCGCCGGTGACCCACCCCTGTTTCTACGGCATTGATACCGACTCCCAGGATCGATTGATTGCGGCCACCCATTCGGTAGCCGAGATTGCGGCCCAGTTGGCGGTGGATTCGCTAGCCTATTTGAGCGAAGAAGCGATGCTGGCGGCCACGCAACAGCCCACCGAAGGGTTTTGCACGGCGTGCTTTTCGGGCAATTATCCCATTGCGGTGCCGGACAAACTGCGTCGCACAAAATTGATGCTGGAATCTTGAGCGCGGCCATGACCACAACTTTGTTTCACCTGGCGTTTCCGGTGGTGGATATCCCCAGCACCAAGGCGTTTTATGCTGAGGGATTGGGCTGTTTGTGCGGTCGGGAATCGGAGCGATCGCTGATTTTGCGGCTGTACGGTCATCAGTTGGTGGCCCATGCGGTGGGGCACACCCTCCCCACCCAAAAGGGCATTTACCCAAGGCATTTTGGCATTGTGTTTGTGGAAGAACACCCCTGGCTGGCTTTGGTGGAGCGGGTGCAGGAGCGCAAGTTAACGTTTTACCAGCGCCCCAAGGTGCGGTTCCCCGATACCCCTTTGGAGCACCGGACGTTTTTTTTGCAGGATCTTTCGGGCAATTTGCTGGAATTCAAGCATTACAAGTTTGACTCGGCCATTTTTGGCGAGACGGAATTTCATCAAATTGGCGATCCGGCGCCGTTGACGGTTCGGGCTTAAGCGATGAAGGTGCTGCACGTGCCCTACATTTTTCACCCCGATCCGGTGGGGGGCACCGAAGTGTATGTCCAAAACCTGGTGCGGGCGCTGCAACCGCTGGGTTGGCAGGGGGCGATCGCCGCACCGGGGGCCACCACCACCCACTACCTTTGGCAAGATATCCCGGTGTACCGTTACGGGTTGAACCCGCACCCCAAGCCGTCGGAAATTTATGGCCCGGGGGATATGGTGTCGTTGCCGGCATGGCAAGACATTTTGCAAACCGTCCAACCGGCGATCGTCCATTTCCATGCGTTGACCGCCGGGGTCTCGCTGCACCATTTGCGGGTGGCGAAGGAACTGGGATGGCCAGTGGTGTTTACCTACCACACGCCCACGGTGAGTTGTCAACGGGGGACGTTGTTGCAGTGGGGGCAAGCCATTTGCGGGGGCGATTTGGCGGTTTCCCCCTGCGGCCCCTGTGCCCTGGAGGGATTGGGGGTGCCCCAGCCGTTGGCCCAGGTTTTGGGACGCTTGCCCGGAACCCTCACCCAAGGCTTGCCCGATCGCCGCGGGGGCTGGACGGCCCTTAAATTTGGGGGGTTGGCGGCGCAGCGCCAGCGGGTGTTTCGCGACATGATGCAGGAGGCGACGGCGATCGTGGCGGTGTGCCGGTGGGTGCAAGATGTCCTGATCGCCAACGGGGTGCCCCAAAAAAGATCACCCTCTGTCGGCAGGGCTTTGCTGGGGCATTGCCGGCGGTTGCTCCCCCCCCCCCTGGTCAATCTTTGGCGATCGCCTGTGTGGGGCGATTCGATCCGGTGAAGGGCATGAATGTCTTGATTCAAGCCTGGCGGCACATGGCCCAAGTGCCGGCAACCTTGGACATCTACGGGGTGGGCAACCCGACCTATGCCGCCGCCCTGCGGGCCCTGGCCGCCCACGATTCCCGGATTGCTTTTCGCGAGCCGGTGCCCCCGGAGCAAGTCGGGCGCGTTTTGGCCAAGTATGACCTCCTGGCGGTGCCTTCCCAGTGCTTGGAAACGGGGCCTTTGGTGGTTTACGAAGCGTTTGCGGCGGGGGTGCCGGTGGTGGGTTCGGGGTTGGGAGGGATCGCCGAGTTGGTGACCCCCGCACAAGATGGGGTGTTGGTGCCCAACTACGCCGACCCGGTGGCTTGGGCTCAGGTTTTGACGGAACTGTCCCTCGATCGCGATCGCCTGGAGCGGTTGCGGGCTGGAGTGCGATCGCCCCGCACCATGGACGACGTGGCAAGAGAGATGGTTGCTCTGTATGGGTCGTTGCTGGCATAGTTCGGAGGAATGTTGCTTGGCACCCATCCATGAGCTCTCCTACCATTGCCATGGTTTTGTATGGCAACCCAGATTATTACCCACCCACATTCAACGCGGTATCGCTTTTAGCCCAAAAGTTTTCGGTACAGGTCATTGGCCGTAACCAAGATCCCCCGCACCGTCTTTACCCCGCGAACGTGACGATCCACCGTTTGGGGGAGTACACCTCCGTGCGAGAACGGGAACAGTGGTCCGCGGTCAAAAAGCTCTGGGAGTACGGTCGATTTATTCAAGACCTTACCAATCGGCTCGGCTCGGCGCAGTTGGTGTATGCCTACGATGGGTTTGCCTACAACGCCGTGCTGGCGGCTCAACGCCTTCGGGGCAAGCCGGTACCGGTGATTTACCACAGCCATGAAACCGATGGCGAGATGGCCTCGTGGCGATCGTTCACGGGCTGGATGCAACGTCTGGAGTGTCGGACCGTGGCGGCAGCAGCAGCCGTGGTGTTCCCGGAAAAGGACCGGGCCATTCGGTTTCAACAACGAGCGGTACCCACCATGCCGCCCCCTCACATCGTGCCCAATTTTCCGCTGCAATCGGTGTTTCGATTTGATCTGGATTGGGAAACCTGCTGGCGAGAGCGTTGGCAGTCTCCCACCGTGCTCTACCGGGGCACCATTTCCGATGGCTCTGCCATGAAAGAATCGATCGCGGCGATCGCTTCCTTCCCGCCAGCAGTCCAGCTCCGGTTTGTGGGGTTTGCTTCCGAATCGGTACAAGCGACTTGCTTGGCCGAGGCAAATCGATGGGACTTGGGGGAGCAATTTGCCTACCTGGGGCGACGGGCCTACGACGAATTGCAGGACTTAACCCTCCGAGCCAGTGTGGGTCTAGCCCTGTACAAAGGCACTTCCTTTGGCGCTTTGGCCTGCGCCACCGCCTGCAACAAAATCTATGAGTATGCCGCCTGCGGGTTGCCGGTGGTGGTGAGCGATTTTCCCAATTACCGGGAATTTTTGGCGTCCGAACCCTGGGTGCGCTTTGCCGACCCCAACGACCCCCAAGCCATTGCCGCGGCGATCGCCGAGATTCTCCAGGATTTTGAGACCTATAGCACCATGGCGCAGTCCGCCCGCCGGGCTTTCGAGACCAAATTCAACTATGAAACCGTCTTTGCTCCCGTTGCCGACCTGATTTCCCGGCTGGTAGAACCGCAGGCTTGAAAGGTTGCGCCAAAATTGTGATATGTTTAATGAAATTCAGTCGCAATAGACGACGATTCACGCAGAAACCACCGTACGGCTCGCTTTGGCGGCGAATTTGGCAGCAAATTTGGCGGTAAGGCTGGGCAATCCCATGTCCAGGTTGTCTTGTCGGGTCGTCTTGTTGGGTCGTCTTGTCGGTGCCCAACGCCAATTTGGGGTTGGGGACGGCATCGCCGGTGGTCGCCGCTTGGGGTATCGAAACGGTAAGCTGAAGCGGCGAACGTCTAGCGTTTGTGGGTTGGCCAAGGTTGACCGGTTTTTATCGTGGAATTTTTAGGAGAAATTATGACAGCCAGTGTTGTGAGCCCCACCGATACGGCCCCCACCGATACGGCGCGGGAATTGTTTCGGGCAGCCTACGAGCATCGCTACACCTGGGACAAAGATTTTCCCGGATTGACGGCGGATGCGGTCATCGAGGAAGGGGGGGCCACCCACCGCGCCAAGGTGCAGGTGAACCGCGATCTGAAAATCGAGGTGACCGAGGCCACCAGCGAAGAAGGGGGCAAAAAGATTCGGGAGCAAATCTGGGAAATTGTGATTCACCGGGTGCGTCGCGGTTTTGAAGAGGTGCACGGCAAGAACACCTTCGCCATCGAAGCCGAGGACAACGGCACCGTGACCCTGGCGATGGGGGGCGGTGCGACGGGCGATCGCTACAAAGTGCGCGATCGCCAGGTGGTGATGGTGCATCGTCACATTCACGGGGTGGTGGTGACCATTGACACCCTCACCAGCTACGAAGCCGGGGCCGAAGGCTACCTGCCGGAAACCTACACCTCCATCTACAGCGATCCGCAGACGGGGGAACCCAAGGGCGGGCGGATGGCGCACCGCGATCGCTACGTGCAATTGGGGGGCTACCACGTTTTGGCCGAACGCACGGTAACCACCGAAACGCCGAATGGCCCGCAAACCATGGTCTTCCGCTTGGAAAACTTGGTGTTGGGAGCCTAAGAAATGACTTGGGGCGGGGGCGAAGATTGGACAGACCGGCCAACCGAGGGGCGATCGCTGCGCCGGTTTTGGCTTTATGGCGGGGCCGCTTCCTTGGTGCTGCATGTCTGGCTGTTGGGGCAATCGTGGTCGCTGCGGTTGCCCGTCGCGACGGCGGAGCCGGAGTCCCCCCTGGCCCTCGAACTGGTAACCGTGGAACCCACGGTCGAGCCGCCGGTCGAAACCCGCCCGAACCTTTGCAAAGCCTGAAAACGATATCTATGATATTCGGAGACGTATATGGAAAATAAAACAATGACAGACATTAAAAACCCAATTTGGAATATACCAAAAGTACAAG
>JAAUUG010000069.1 GCA_012031195.1 Oscillatoriales cyanobacterium SM2_1_8 | reverse complement strand
ACTCCAGGGTTGCCAGTTGGGATCTGGGGTTGGGAGAAAGCCAGGTACTCTCTTGGGTCATCAGCCATACTGGCTATGAAGCGATTATTGATGATTTAGCCGCCCGCAAAGCCGCCAAGATTCTCCAAATTCCGGTTCGAGGCACTTTAGCCCTAGTCGTCTTAGCCAAGCAGATGGGATATATCTCATCTGTTAAACAGGATTTAGAGAGCCTGATCCAGGTTGGTTTACGGATTAGCCCGACTGTAGTTACACAAGCTATTTCACTGGCAGGAGAGGATGGACGTGCGATCGCCGACATATATGACCCCTATCGCATGGATACCGAATTCCCCCTCGTCCGCGCCGCCCACGAGACTCCTTCGGAGTCGCTTCGCGATCGCAACGACGAAGTGCTAGAGCGCATCTACATCGGTCGCCGCTTCAAAAACGACACCGAGCGGCTGGAAAAGCTGTTTGAGCTATACACTAAAATGACCAGTCAGAAAGCACCTGCCCAAAAATCTACTAAGCGCAAGTAAAATTTAGCCACAATATAGTCATTTCAAATGTGTTTGCGACAGTCTCGCCCTCACCCCCAGCCCCTTTCCCATGGAGGGAGAGGGGAGTAAAGGCAATCAAAACAATTGCGACTGTTTCAGTCTTAACTAAATTAGCTATACAAGTACAACTCCAGACTCCAAAAAATTATGACAGCCGCCGAAAAACTCTACCAACCGATCCAAACCCTCCCAGAGAGGCAAATCAACGAAGTCCTCCACTTCGCCGAATTTCTCCAGCAAAAACAACTTACCACTCGTCAACAGGCTATCCCCTCCGGTACTCTCACGGGACTTCGGGGCATCGCCAAACGGTCTGGGTCAGCCCCTAGCAAGGATGAACTGCAAGCAGAATACACAGACTATCTGATCCAAAAGTACCAGTAAGCCATGCTCTACACCCCAGCCCAAACCCTCACCGTTGATCGCTTCATTGCTGAATATGGCGATGATTCCCGCTATGAGCTAGCTGATGGAGAACTGATTGACATGGAACCCACAGGGCCCCACGAAGCCGTAAGTGGCAAGCTAGCCATGCAAATTGGTATTGTTATTACAACTGCCAAATATCCCTGGTTTATTCCTCGCACTTGCCTGATTCAACCCTTTGCAGAGATCGCTACCGCTCGTCGCCCTGATGTTGTGGTTCTGGACGAAACCTTTTTGGAGAATGAACCCCGTTGGCAACGAGAACCTGTGATTACCTTAGGGCGCTCTATCAAGCTAGTTGTCGAAGTGGTCAGTACCAATTGGGAAACAGACTATGCCCGCAAGGTCGAGGAATATGCTCTGTTGGGGATTCCTGAATATTGGATTGTTGACTATCGTGGACTCGGTGGCACCCGCTTCATTGGCAAACCCAAACAACCAACCTTTACCGTTTGCCAATTGGATGGGGAGGAGTACCGTCAGGAGCAATATCGCCTCGGTGAAGCGATCGCGTCAAAACTGCTGCCCAACTTGCAGCTTCGGTTAAACGATATTTTGCCTCGCTAAGAGAAATGTACCATGAGCAACCCCATCGCCATTCCCTCCGTTTCTGTCACCTACGCTCAAGATGGTAGTTCCACTAAAGCGAACACCCTGGGGATGCGCCCCATGCAAGAACGCGCCTACCAAAAACGCGGCGAACAGTATCTGTTGATTAAATCGCCCCCAGCCTCCGGTAAAAGTCGGGCACTGATGTTCATCGCCCTAGATAAGCTGGAAAACCAGGGACTCAAACAGGCAATTATTGTGGTGCCGGAGAAAGCGATCGGCTCCAGCTTCCATGATGAACCCCTGAGCCAGTTTGGGTTTTGGGCTGATTGGCACGTCGAACCCCGCTGGAACCTCTGCGACGCCCCCGGCGGCGACAACGGCGGCAAAGTCGATGCCCTGAAAAGGTTCCTTGACAGTGATTCCAAGATACTGGTCTGCACCCACGCCACCTTCCGTTTTGCCGTAGAGAAATTCGGCATCGAAGTCCTCGACGATCGCCTAATCGCCGTGGATGAGTTTCACCACGTTTCCGCCAACCCCGACAACAAGCTGGGCGATCGCATCCGCCAGCTCATGACCCGCGACAAAACCCACATTGTCGCCATGACGGGTTCCTATTTTCGCGGCGATGCCGAGGCGGTGCTGCATCCCGAAGACGAGTCCAAGTTCGACACCGTTACCTACACCTACTACGAACAACTCAACGGCTACCAATACCTCAAACAACTGGACATTGGCTACTACTTCTACGCCGGTCGCTACACCGACGAGATCATGCAGGTGCTGAACCCCAACGAGAAAACCATCCTGCACATTCCCAACGTCAACTCCCGCGAAAGCACCAAGGACAAAATCCGTGAAGTCGAACACATCATCGAAGAGCTGGGCGAATGGCAAGGCATCCATCCCCAGACGGGATTTCAACTCGTCAAAACCGCCAAGGGCAAGATCCTCAAAATTGCCGACTTGGTAGACGACGATCCCAACAAGCGGGATAAAGTCGCTGCCGCTCTCAAAGACCCCACCCAGAAGCACAACCGCGACCATGTGGACATCATCATCGCCCTCGGCATGGCCAAAGAAGGTTTCGACTGGATTTGGTGCGAACACGCCCTGACGATCGGCTACCGCGCTAGCCTGACCGAAATTGTCCAGATTATCGGACGCGCCACCCGCGATGCTCCCGGCAAAACCCGCGCCCGCTTCACCAACCTAATCGCCGAACCCGATGCCAGCGAAGAAGCCGTCACCGAAGCCGTAAACGATACCCTGAAGGCGATCGCTGCCAGCCTGTTGATGGAGCAGGTACTCGCCCCTCGCTTCGAGTTCAAGCCCAAGCACCCCAACAATCAACCCACACCGGGTTTTGACTATGGCGAAGGGGGCTACGATCCGAGTAAGTGCAATGTGGGCGTGAATCCTACCACCGGGAAAATCCAACTGGAAATTAAGGGGATAGCCGAACCCAAAAGTCCAGAAGCCACCCGCATCTGCCGCGAAGACCTGACCGAATTGGTGACTGCCTTTGTGCAGGATAAACCCACGATCGAGCGGGGTCTGTTTGACGAAGAACTGGTGCCAGAGGAACTAACCCAGGTTCGCATGGGCAAAATCGTCCAAGAGAAATTTCCCACCCTGGACGAAGAAGACCAAGAAGCCGTACGCCAACATGCGATCGCGGCGCTGAATCTGGTTCAACAGGCAAAACAAGCCGTCAACGAAGCGAGTGGAACCTACAGCATTCTCCCCTCTCCCGCTCTGGGAGAGGGGTCGGGAGTGAGGGCTGTAGACGATCGAGAAGCCCCAAAAAATACCGCCCTCATCGACGGGGTACGGCAGTTTGCCCTATCGGTGACCGAACTCGACATGGATTTGATCGATCGGATCAATCCTTTTGGCGAAGCCTACGCCATCTTAGCCAAGTCCATGAGCGAAGAACGGCTGAAACAGGTAGCCGAGATTATCGCTGCCAAACGCATTGTGCTTACCGTAGAAGAAGCGCGGGAATTAGCAAAACGGGCATTGCGGTTTAAGGAGGAAAAAGGGAGACTGCCCTCCCTCACGGCAGTAGACCCCTGGGAAAAACGGATGGCAGAGGGCATCGCCTTCCTACAACGCAAAGTCAAGGAGGACAAGGATGCCTAAGTACACAACCGACGAAGATCTCGACTTGCTCAATGAATTGGGCGTAGAGATAGCCGACGATCCGGTCAGCCAACGCTCTGCCCGTGAAGAACGAATTATCGCTGGCTTTGAAGAGATCCAGCGATTTGTGGAATCCCAGGGCAGACTGCCTCAGCAGGTCGAAGACCGCGATATCTTCGAGCGGCTTTATGCAGTGCGGCTCGATCGGCTGCGGGACTCGGAGGACTGTCGCGCCATCTTGAAACCCCTAGATACCGGTGGCTTGCTTGACCCGGTGGCAGATGGGGCAGCCGAAGATTTGACCGATGCAGCACTGCTGGCATCCCTTGGCATTGATGCAGACTTAGAAAATGAGATTACTCAGTTGACGCATGTGCGATCGCGCCAGGAAATCAAAGCCGCTGAGGAAATTGCCCAGCGCATTCCCTGCCAGGATTTTGATCGATTCAAACCAATTTTTGACCAAGTCCAACGGGATTTAGAAATGGGAACACGGCAAACCATCAAGTATCAGGATCATGCCAAGATTCAACTGGGTGATTTGTTTATTTTGAAAGGACAGAAGGCGATTGTGGCAGCGGTAGAAGAATCTTTTATTACCGATTCAGGGCTAGAAAACTTTCGATTGCGTTTTGTCTATGACAACGGTACAGAGAGTGACTTGTTAATGCGATCGCTCCAGCGGGCGTTAAATAAAGATGAAACGAGTCGCCGCATTACCAACCCAGATTTAGGCCCTCTATTTTCCCCAATTCAAACCGCCGACGACGTGCCCAATGGCTATATTTATGTACTCAGGAGCCAATCCGATCATCCTTCATCGCCGAAAATCGCTCGGTGATTCACAAAATTGGCGTGACGGGTGGCGATGTCAAAAAACGAATTGCCAATGCCAAGAAAGATCCGACCTATCTGCTTGCGGACGTAGAAATCGTCGCCACCTTTAAGCTGGCAAATATCCACGGTCAGAAACTTGAGACAATTCTCCACAAATTCTTTGACCCGGCTCGATTGGATCTGCAATTACAGGATCGCTTCGGCATCGCCGTAAACCCCAAAGAATGGTTTCTGGTTCCCCTAGAGGCAATTGAGGAGGTGATTGAAAAAATTAAGGAAGGAACAATCGACCAATTTCAATACGATCCGGAGTCAGCAAGCCTGACACGCTTGTAATGCCTCCCAAAAGGCATAGTCATTTAATTAAAACTGACACGGTTTTTTCTTGCCCAACGAAAGTCCAATAGAACCATTGTGGGGCTTCGCCCCTGCGACCCGACCTGTCTTGTCTCGTCGCCATGCAAAACAGCTATACCGATGGCGTTTCGGGCCCAAGTGCCGGGCCGGTGTCAGTTGCAGTATCCACAAAACAATCGCGGGGAAATTTGGGTAAACGAATGGATTGAACGCACCGGGGAAGCGGCTCCCTATGGGGCAAGCTATTATAGGTTTCATTGATATTCATTTCGTTTTCTAAAGCAGTGCTTAAGATGCAGGCATACGATGTGGCGATCGCCGGCGGGGGATTGGTAGGGGCCACCTTGGCCTGTGGGTTGGGGAGCAGCGGGTTGCGGGTCGCCGTGATCGAGCCCAACCCGGACTTGGTGGCGGGGGAATTTGGGGCCGACGGGCGGGCCAGCGCGATCGCCCTCGGGTCGAGCCACATTTGGCAGGCGGTGGGGGTATGGGAGGCGATCGCGGCCACCTCGGCCACCCCCATTCACACCGTGCGGATGTCGGACGGGGATTTCCCGTGGACCGTAGATTTACGGGGGGCTGACATTGGTTGCGCGGCGGTGGGGTACATCGTCGAAAACGCCGTATCGCTGCGGGAATTGTGGCGATCGTTGCGGCGGCATCCCAACATCGAGGTGATTCCGGCCCGGGTGCAGGGTTGGGCCGCGGGAGCGGACGTCGCCCACCTGACTTTGCAACAGGGAACCAGCACCACGGAGTTGACGGCGCGGCTGGTGGTTGCCGCGGATGGGGGGCATTCGCCGTTGCGGCAGATGGCGGGGATCGGGGTTCGCGAACGGTTTTACGATCAGACTTGTTTGGTGGCAACCGTACGGTTGGGGACACCCCATGGCAACGTGGCCCACGAACGGTTCCAGCCCAGCGGCCCGTTTGCGGTATTGCCAATGGGCGAAGATCGGGCCTGTTTGGTGTGGACCGTGAAAAACACGGAATTGGCGGAGGTGTTGGCCTTGGAAGGAGATGCCTTGCGCTCGACGCTGAGGGCCCGGTTTGGGGATAAGTTGGGGGCGGCCGCCGCCGATCTCGCCCTCGATCGCCCCTTGGCGACGGTGGGCCGGTACACCCCCCGCTGGCGGCACGCCCATTCCTATGTTGGGCCGCGGTTGGCCCTGGCCGGAGATGCCGCCCACACCACCCATCCCTTGGCGGGGCAGGGGGTGAACTTGGGGTTGCGGGACGCGGCCGCTTTGGCAGAAACGATTTTGGCGGCGGCCGCAGCGGGCGAAGATTGGGGATCGGCAGCGGTGTTGCGGCGTTACCAGCGGCGGCGCTGGTGGGACAACCTGGGGGTCATTTCTTTGACCCACTTGGCCAATCGGATGTTTTCCAACGAGATTTGGCCATTGACCTGGATTTCGACGGTTGGGGATGTTGGGGGCGGGCTTGTTCCCGTTCAAACCTTTGTTTATGCGTTTGTTGGCGGGGTTGATGGCGCCCCCTCCCCGGCTGCAACCGGTGCCGAAGACCGCGGCCATGCCCTCGGATTTGGCCCTTTTGCCCTGAGTTTTTGCGCCCCTTCTCCCCGGTTCCTGGGCCTGCCGAAGGAGGGAGAAGGGGTTGGGGCGGGCTTTGACTTCGCTCAGCCCACCCTTGGGCACCGGGGCGATGGGGGTAGACGGTGCCGATGTGCTCGATGCCTTTGGTGTCAGCAGAGCCTAGCCCAAAATCTGGGATTGGAGGCGATCGCCTGCCAATTTTTCCAGACGGGTACGCAGGGAAGGCACGGCAATTTGTTGCAGCACCTCCCCCGCAAAGCCGTTCACCAGCAATTGGACGGCGCCGATGTGATCCAACCCGCGGCTGCGCAGGTAAAACAACTCCTCGGCATCCAATTGGCTCACGGTGGCGCCATGGGCACATTTGACATCGTCGGCCAAAATTTCCAACTGGGGCTCGGCATGAATCCGCGCTGCGTTGCTGAGCAACAGACCCCGACTCAATTGGGCGGCATCGGTCTGCTGGGCCCCTTTCCCCACCACAATTTTGCCGTGGAAGATGCCTCGGCTGCGACCGCCGGCCGCGCATTTGTACCGTTGACGGCTGCGGCTGTGGGGGTAATCCAAGGACAGGGTGGCGTGGGTATCGGCCAGGCGATCGCCCCCCACCAACGCCAGACCCCCCAGATGGGTTTCGGTGGCTTCCCCCGTCGGCCGCACCCACAGGTTGTGCCGGGCAATTTTGCCCCCAGGGCGATCGCCTGTTGATGGTAGCGGCTGTGACGGGCTTGAGAGACCGCGGTGGCCGTGACCCGGACTGCCCGTTCCCCTTCGGCCTGCAACCATAGGTGCTGGCATTCCGCCCCTTCCCCCAGCCAAATTTCCGTGACGCTGTTGCGAAAATAGGGGCGATCGTCGGCCCCGATCGCCATTTCCACCAGGGTCAAACGGCTGCCGGGGGCCACCACCACCAACGTCCGCGGAAAATCCGCCGTGGGCAAAACCGTTCCCACCGTGGCGATCGCCACCACGCCGGCATCCACCCCGGGCGCCACTTCCAGAACGACCCCTTCCCCCACACAAGCCCCGTTCAGGGTCGCAAAATAATCGGTGGCATCGGTATGCTGGGCAAAATGGTTGGGGGGCTCTGTGGTTTCGGACAGCAGCCGGAGGGAAACCCCCGTCGGCAAATCGGCGGCTCGCTGCAGCACTTGCGGGCCCCACAGGGCGATCGCCGCCGCTTCTGGGGGCAGCCATACCGCCGCCAACCGCTGCAAATCTCCGTCGGCCCGTACCGTCCCCATCGGCTGCCAAGCCCAATCCTGCAGCCCAGTGACATCGGTGTGCCGCCAGCCTTCATCCCGCGGGGTTGGCAAAGACAACCAGTCCAACCGCTGTTGCTGCCCTTGCCGAAAGTCCGCCAGCCAGGGGGCAACCGTCGGCGATCGCCCCTGCAACCATGTTTCCGTCAGGGTTTTCATGTTTCCGTCAACCCTTCATAGCCTTGGGCTTCGAGGGCCAGCGCCAACGATTTGTCGCCGGTGCGCGCGATGCGTCCCTTCTCCATCACGTGGATGTAGTCTGGCACGATGTAGTTCAACAACCGCTGGTAGTGGGTGATGGCCAACAGGCAATTGGTCTCGTTCACAAGCTGGTTGGCGCCACCCGCCACAATCCGCAACGCATCGATGTCCAAACCCGAATCGATTTCGTCCAGAATGGCCAAGGTGGGTTCCAACACGGCCATTTGCAAAATTTCGTTGCGCTTTTTTTCCCCCCCGAAAACCCTTCGTTGACGCTGCGCCGCAGAAACGCCGGATCCATTTCCACCACCGCCAACTTGGCTTCCACAAACTCTTGAAAGTCGATCGGATCCAATTCCGGCAACCCTTTGGCTTGGCGCACCGCGTTGGCCGATAGCCGCAAAAACTCTTCGTTGCTCACCCCTGGAATTTCCAAGGGATACTGAAACGCCAAAAAAATGCCCGCCCGCGCCCGTTCTTCGGGAGCCAAGGCCAACAAATCTTGGCCCAAGAAGGTTACCGTCCCCCCCGTGACCTCGTAGGCGGGGTGCCCACACAGAATTTTGGACAAGGTGCTTTTGCCGGAACCGTTGGGCCCCATGATCGCGTGCACTTCCCCGGCATGAATTTCGAGGTTTACCCCGTGCAAAATCGGGGTGTTGTCCACGCTGGCCCTGAGCTCACAGATGGACAACACCACCGGGCTATTTTCCATTAACATCTACTGCCGTTTTAACCTTTGGCGAGAAAGCTGCCGTCTATTGTACGGTTTTGGTGGGAGCTGGGAGCAAATGGGGGCGAAAGGGCGGCGCTTGCAAGTCGATCGGGGCGATCGCCCATTCCCCGTTGACCGCTCGGGATTCCACCAACAAGGTGTTTTGGCGATCGCGCACCTGCAAACGTCCCCCGGTGGGCGGCACCGTCGAGCCCAGATGCTTGACCAGGGCGTAGCGTTGCACATAGTCCAAATCGTTCCAGGCGGCCCGCTCCAACCGAAATACGACGGTGTCGGCTTCGAGGCTTGGGGTTAACCCCTCGGGCAAACCGCGCCCAAAACGCTCGGCCGCCCACCAGGGACTGGGTTGCACCGGCCGCAAAGGCACCGTTTGCGCGGCCGCTTCGCCCGCCACCATCGCCATGGCCATCCACCAGATTGCTTTCACGATTCCTCCTCCGGCTCGTAGCCCAAAGCCCGGAGGCGATCGGCCAGCGCGGCAACCCGTTCCTCGGCTTGCCGGGCTCGTTCCTCTGTTTGCTGCACTTGCTGCTCGGCTTGGTGCGCCCGTGCCTCCATTTGCCGTACCTGCTGCGCGGCTTGGGCAGAGGCTTCGCTGGGGGTGGGCACCCGTTCTCCCGCCTCGGTGAAGTAGCGCAAGCGATCGCCGGCTACCCCCAAGTACAATCCCAGGACTTCGCTCCATCGCCACCCCTGGCGGTTAGGGGGGATTTCTTGGTACTTTTCTCCCGTCAGTCGAAATCCTTGAAATTCCAGGGTTTCCGGCGAAAACCAGAAGTATTCTGGGGTGCGGAACCGGCTTTGGTAGAGTTCTTTTTTCAAGCCCCGGTCGTTGGCCGCGGTGGATGTGGACAGCAATTCCACAATCAAATCGGGGTAGCGCCCATCTTCTTCCCAGACCACCCAGGAATTGCGCTCCCGCCGTTCGGTGTTGCGCACCACAAAAAATCGGGGCCCGAAAATCCCGCTGTTTGAGCTGCTGGCGGCTGAAGTAGATCGTGAGGTTGGCGCCGATAAAGAAGTCGTCGCGATCGCCCCACAGGTGTTCCAAAATGGTCACCAACCACAACAATTGTTTGTAGTGCAAAGAGCTTTCCACTTCCGGTTCATCGCTGAGGAGTTGGCGGCCATCGGGCATTTGGTCGGCAAATTGGAGGGCGGTGAGGTACATGGTTTTCTCCAATTGAGGGAGCATGGCTCTAGCTTACCGCCAAATTTTGGCGGCGCTGGTCAGGGCCCCATTCGTGGGAACATAGGAGCCATGGCATCGGGAAAAACAATCATGCAGTTTGTGTCCGGCATCCAACAGACCTGTTACGAACGGATTCTTCCTTGGATCACCGAGATTTTTGGGGATCAAGTCATTGTCTGCGATGACCTGCCCATGTTCATTTTGCGGCGGGGTTCGGCGGTGGTTATCGTCGAAATTCTGCCTTGGGAAGACCAAGAGGCGATCGTGCGCACTTGGGCGCGGGTGGTTTCGGACTGCAACCTCACCCCAGAATTGATGCGATACCTGCTGACCAAAAACGTGGAAATTCCCTTTGGGGCCTTTGGCATCGACGAAGATGGCGATATCCGTCTGGAACACAATCAGTTGGGCTCCACCTGCGACAAAGAGGAAATCGAAGCGGCGGCCCAAGCCATTATCAATGTCGCCGATCGCTTTGACGATGAAATCCTGTCCTTGGGGGCAGCCGGGCTTTGGATCGAATGCGGGAACAAATGAGCAACTGAGGGCATGGGCAGGGCTTGGTACGGGGCGACCGCGGCGGGCCCGGCGGGCATTTTCCCCCTCGCTCCCGACGAAATTCGGCTGTGGCGGCTGGCGGTTGGCCACCTCCCAACCGAAACCCTGATGGCGGTGTTGCCCCCTGAAGAGCAGACCCAATGCCGGCATCTTCATTTTGGGACGGGCCGTTGGCTCCTGCGGCAAGTGCTGGGGGGGCTGTTGGGGCGATCGCCACGCTCCCTCCGTTTGGCATTTACGGCGGCGGGCAAGCCCTACCTCCCCCATTCCCCCCTGCGTTTCAATTTGACCCATAGCCGCTCTTTGGTGCTGTTGGCGGTGACGGCGGCGGGGGAGGTTGGCATCGATGTGGAATGGTCGGGACGTCCGACGGCGATCGCCCGGTTGGCGCGGCGGTTTTTCGACGATGGGGAACAACAATGGCTGGCGCAACACGGGGCGGCGGATTTTTGGGCGATGTGGACCTGCAAAGAAGCCCGGGCGAAGCTGCGGGGAGAGTCTTTGGGCAGTCACCTCGGCTTTTCGACGGTACCGATTGTTCGGGGGTGGCGGATGGGACAAACCACGGTGACGGTGGACGGGGACACCTTTGAGGCGTTGACGCCCTGGCCCGACTATGTGGCCGTGTTGGCTTGGTAGGGAGGGCCGGCCCCAAAATGGTATAACTGACCTCGATTGTCTATCCTTTGCGGCAAACCGACCCCAACCCTCTGCATGAAACTGTTTGTTTACCACACACCGGAACGTGTCCCCACCCAGGAGGTTCCGGATTGCGCGATCGCCGTGGATGCCCTCCGGGCCACCACCACCATGGCAACGGCACTGGCTTCCGGGGCCGAGGCGATCGAAGTGTTTGCCGATTTGGAGTCCCTCCAGACGGCGGCGGCCCAGTACCCACCCGCCCAAATCCTGAAGGCGGCGGAACGGGGGGGCACAAAGTTGAAGGGTTTGATCTTGGCAACTCACCGTTTGACTACACGGTGGAGACGGTGGCGGGCAAGCGCATTCTGATGAGCACCACCAACGGCACCCGCGCCCTCGAACGAATCC
>JAAUUG010000068.1 GCA_012031195.1 Oscillatoriales cyanobacterium SM2_1_8 | reverse complement strand
GCTGCATCAAACCAACGGCCAAAAACAACAGAGCGAGGCCGGGAAGCGTATTGCTGAAGGGAATCAGACCGAAGGGGGCCATCAGCAAAACCGCCGCCAGCACCAGCGCCGCGTTGTTCAGCACATTGGCCAAGGGCCGCGAACCAGCCATGGGAGACGATGGGGGCGGCTGATCCGCTCCAGGCGAACCACCCAAATGCGACCTTTGTCGAGGGCATCCCGGAGCCGGGCGGTGGAGAGGGGACGTTGCTGGAGGCGCCGGGGGAGCCAGAGGGTGCGCTGGAAAAGGCGGCTTACCCCGATCGCCAGGATGGCGGCTCCGAAAACCGTGCTGACCCCGGGAATGGAAACCGGCACCAAGAAAATCAGGGTCAGAAATGCCACCAAAAGCAGGAGCCCGTCTTGACCGGCCAAGGCGCGAATTTCCCCCAGGGTGACTTCGTCTGGGGGGAGGCTTTCCACAATTAAATCCAGTTGTTCCCGCAGGGAATAGGTTTGCAAGGTTGCCTCCTGGAGGTTTGCCCTGGGCATCTTACCGCCAGGGCGGACTACTTGGGTAGCCAATAGGTACCCAGATGGGCGACGGCCGCTTCGGTGAGGGCGATCGCCTGTTCGTAGTGCATCCGGGTCGGGCCCAGCAACGCCACCGTACCCAAGCGGCGATCGGCATAACCCGGCATCGTCACCAAAGCGCAATGGTTGAGGGCGCCATCGGGCAATTCCCGGCCGATTTTGATGTTGACCGTATTCGGTTGCAGCGCCCCATCCTCGAACAACGCCAACAACGTCGAGCGTTCTTCTTCGACCAACCGCACCAAGTGTTGAACCCGTTCGATCGCCGCAAATTCCGGTTGGGTGAGGATCCGGGCCAAGCCGCTGACGTAGAGCCGACCCCAGGCCGGCCGACCGTGGTGCGCACCAACCGGGCCAAAGTTTGCTCCAACAATTCGGCGTATTGCTGGCATTGGCGATCGAGTTCCTGCCAAGGCAGTTGGGCCGCCCGTTCCGCGCACTCGCTCAGGAAACACCCCGCCAACTCGGCATTGAGGAATTGGGTCAGCACCGGCAACACCGGCAGCAAATCCGCTGGGGCCAGGGCCGGTGGCAGCACCACCGCGATCGCCTGGGGCACATCCCCCAGCACCGTCACCACCAGTTGGCGATCGGCCAGGAGGCTGAGTTGCACCCCCTTCAGCCGTTGCGGGACACCATCCGGCAACACAATCAGCGCCAAGCAACCGCTGAGGGTGGCCAGCAACCGGGCAAAGGTTTCGAGATCGGCTTCTTCGGTGAGGTTTGGGGTTTCGCGGGACAACACTTGGCGAAACCGCAGGCTGCGCCGCCGGGGGCCGCCCGTCAACAGGTCATCCACATAAACCCGGTAACCCGAATCCGAAGGAATCCGCCCGGCCGAGGTGTGGGGTTGGTACAACAAGCCGGCCCGATCCAGCACCCCCAACACGTTGCGAATGGTGGCCGGACTGGCCTTAAAATCGCAGGCATCCGCCAACACCCGCGACCCCACCGGCTCGGCGGTGGCAATGTAACGGGTGACCGCGGCCCGCAACACTTCTTGCTCACGGGGGCTAAGCTCGTTGTGGGCCAGGGGGTTTGGGGTGGCGACGTTGACCCGGCCCGCAACGGAATTCCCGGCCACTAAACTATTGGGATCTGGAAAATTGGAAGCTGGACGGGTGGTCATGGTGCTATCCCCCACGCGCAGCCCCATTTTAGCCTAGGGGCCCGGCGGTCGATTTCCGGTATCATGGCCATGCAACTCTCCGCACCGCGGCCCGGCATGGACGACCAATCAACGCACATCCTGAAACGCTATCTTTGGGCGGCTGGGTTGGATGGGGACAAAACCAAGGCTGGCACGTTGTTGGGCGGTCGTTATCGGGTGATGACCCACCAAGTGGTGTTGGATACGCAGCCGGTGCAGGCGGCCGAAGCTCCCGATGAACTCCCCTTCGAGGCGATCGCCTACCTCAAGCTGTCGCGATTTTTGTTGCATTGCCCCCAACCGTATGCCATTTTGATGGGAGATGGTTTGAAGGGGGATGGCGCAGTACCGCTGGAGGCTCCGATTTTGCTGCTGGAGCGGGTGCCGGTGGCCCCCGATGGCACGTTGCTGCCTTCGTTGCGGGAACAATGGAAAAATGCGCCGGCCCGTCGCCAAGTGCATTGGTTGTGGCAAATTCTGCAGTTGTGGCCAGCGTTTGAAGAATGTCAGGCGACCGGCACCTTGCTCCAAGCAGATTGGTTGCGGGTGGACGGGGCCCGCATTCGTTGCCTTCAATTGGATCAGGGGGCAGCCCCACCGGCTTTGGCCCGGCTGGGGGATCTTTGGAAAGACTGGTTTTTGGAAAACGCCCATCCCGAAATTGAGACCGACCTCCACGAATTGTTCTTTGGTCTTGGCCGGGGGGAAATTTTGTGGCAAGGGGCGATCGCCCGGCTGGAGTCCCTCAACGATCGCCTGATTGTCGGTCAACCTTTTTCGGTGCGCATGGCTACCGCCACCGACATCGGCAAACGCCGGGAGCACAACGAAGACAGTTGCTATCCACCGCCCCATTTGCGCCACCATGGGTTGCCGCCCTTTTTGCAGGAACGGGTGGCGCTGGTTTGCGATGGGCTGGGGGGGCACGAAGGCGGCGAAGTGGCCAGCGCGACGGCGATCGAGGCCCTCACCAGCCAACTCAAGGTGTTGCTGCGCCAGGTGGAGGAAGACGAAGAACCGTTTTCCCCCAAAGCCTTTGGCGATCAATTGGCGGCCATGGTGCGGGTGGTGAACAACCAAATTGCCGCCCTCAACGATGCCCAACAACGTACGGCCCAACAACGCATGGGCACCACTTTGGTGATGGCGGTGTTTCCCCGACCCCGGGGCCACGCCAGCAACGAGGTGTATGTGGTCAGCGTGGGGGATAGCCGTCTTTATTGGATCGACGATCGGGGGTGCCACCAGGTGACGGTGGACGACAACGTAGCCACCCGGGACACGTTGTTGGGGTACAGCCTGCCCACCCATGCTCAACAACGCTTGGATGGGGCTTCCCTCACCCAGGCGCTGGGCACCCGCAATTCCGAAAATTTGCTGCCCCGGATTCAGCGGCTGTGGTTGGACGAAGATGCGGTGTTTTTGCTCTGCTCCGATGGCCTCAGCGATTACCATCTGGTGGACGAAATTGGGCGATCGCATTTGGTGCCGGTTTTGCAAGAGAATCGACCGTTGGCGGCCTCTTGCCGGCGTTTGATCGAAATTGCCAACGAGCGCAACGGCCACGACAACGTGACGGTGGCCCTGGTGCGATGCCGGTTTGCCGAAGTGCCGGCCGAACCGGGCGAAACCACGGCCCTTCAAGATGTAGATACCGACATCACCGAAGCCGCTCCGGCGCCGGAGGCCACCAACCTCAAGGATTTGTTTGATTTGACCGAAGATACCGTGGTGCCTCCCCAACCCCCGTCCCCCCGCCGGCAGTGGCCCATGGCGGTGTTGATTCTGCTGGCCCTTGCCGGGGCCGCGGCCGCCCTGTGGTTCTTCCCGCGCTGGCAGGCCAATCGCGACGGCATCGAAACCCCGATCGCCCCGCCCACCAACCCAACGCCGGGTGATCGCCCCCAACCCAGCCCCCCGGCCGAGGCCCCGCCAGGTAGGGGCCATGGCCAAACCCACCCGCAGCCAACGGCAAATTTTGGCGCTGCTCGATCGCCTGAACCGTCCGGTTTCGGCCCGAGAAATTTACGATCACCTCAGCCAAGAAAGCCGGATCGGCATCGCCACGGTGTACCGGGCCTTGGAGGTCCTGCGGCGCCAAGGAACCATCAAGGTGGGGGTGCGGGCCAACGGCGAGGCGGCCTACAGCCCTCTTCCCCTTGATCGCCACTATTTGCACTGTTTGCACTGCGGTTGCGACATCCCCCTGGAATCCTGTCCCCTCGCCCCTTTGGCCCCCCTTGCCAAAACCATTCCGTTCACGGTTTACTACCACACCCTCGAATTTTTCGGCGTGTGCGGCCCTTGCCAAGCCAAAACATCTTCCTAAAGACAGGCTAAAGACCGGTGGGGCCCATGGGCGAAGGCGGGAGCCCTGTGGCATAGTGAATAGACGGGGATGGAGAAGCCATGCATCCAATTGAGTGCTACCGGGTATTGGGGTTGCCCCGCCACGCGCCCTTGGAGGATGTGAAGGTGGCCTACCGGCGGCTGGCCCGAAAATACCATCCGGATTTGAACCCGGACAACCCGACGGCGGCCGAAAAGTTTCAGCGGGTGCAACAGGCCTACGAAATCCTCAAAAACGCCGAATTGCCCCACTCCGAGGTCCCCAAAAGCTCGGTTCCTCCGCATCCCAAGCCCACGGCGGGCCCTGCCAAAGTGGCCCCGCCCCCCAAAGTTCAAATTCACGTCAAAACCGCTCCCCCCCGCCCCGTGGTTTCCCCGGAGGAACGCCTGAAACAGGAGATGGTTCACAAAATCGAAGAACTGTTGCGGCAAAAGAAATACGTCGTGGCCGTTCCGATCGCCGAGGGGTTGCTGGCCCGATTCCCCGAAGCGCCGGACTTGGCCCGGCTGTTGGCGGTTGTGTACTACCGCCACGGCAGCGAATGTTTGATTGCCCCCAAATCGCGCTTGCAGGAAGCCGAAGCCTATCTGCGCAAAGCCTTGGCGGCCGATCCCAAGAACCGTGAACTCAAATTTGAGATCGAGCGCGACTTGGAACGTCTGAAACGCTTGAAGCAAATCGAACAGGATTTGGCGGGCCTGCAACGGCACCGGAACCCGGAAGTTTCGTGAGGTAGGGTATGGCAAAATGGGTGTGGCTACTGGCCCTGATGTGCAGTTTGATTTGGGGAGGAAGTCCCGCCATGGCTGCCGACGGGCCTGCCATCGAATGGTTGGAATTTGCGGTGCCGCCGGCCCAACAGGGGGCTTTTTTGGCCCAGGATACGGCCGTGTGGGAGCCGTTTTTGACCCAGTACCCCGCCTATGCCGGCAAAGAGGTGTGGGCCCAGCCCCCCGATCGCCTGATTTTGGTTTTGCGGTGGCGATCGCGGGCGGCTTGGAAAGCAATTTCCCCCCAGCGATCGCGGCGGTGGAAGCGGCGTTTCGGGCCACCATGGGGGCTGAATTTCCGGTGGTGAACGCCCAAGAATTTGCCTGGGTCTTGCCGTAAGCTCTTTTGCGCTCGTAAATCTTGTGCTCGTAAAACTTGAGGAGAATCCATGAACGAAGCCCTGTGGTACAAGGATGCCGTCATTTACGAGGTGCCGATTCGAGCTTTTGCCGACAGCGATGGGGACGGCATCGGCGATTTTCGGGGGCTCACCGCCAAAATTCCTTACCTCAAAGAGTTGGGCATCACGGCGGTGTGGGTGTTGCCGTTCTTTCCCTCGCCGTTGCGGGACGACGGCTACGATGTGGCCGACTACAAAGATGTCAACCCGATTTACGGCAACCTGGACGACTGCCGGCAGTTCATCGAAGCGGCCCACGCCAACGGCCTGCACGTGATCATGGAACTGGTGATGAACCACACCTCCGATCGCCATCCCTGGTTTCAGCGGGCGCGGCGGGCCCCCCTTGGCAGCACCGAGCGGGATTTTTACGTCTGGAGCGACACCTCCGAGCGGTATGCCGAAGCCCGGATCATTTTTCAGGATTTTGAGACCTCGAATTGGACGTGGGATCCGCTGGCCCAAGCCTATTATTGGCACCGGTTTTACGCCCATCAGCCCGATCTCAATTTTGACAACCCGGCGGTGCGGGAAGCAATTTTTGAGGTTTTGGATTTTTGGTTGGCGATGGGGGTAGACGGGTTGCGGATCGATGCGGTGCCCTACTTGTTTGAGCGGGAAGGCACCCATTGCGAGAACCTGCCGGAAACCCATGCCTTCTTGAAGGAATTGCGGCGGCACATTGATGCCAAATTTCCGCACCGGATGCTGTTGGCCGAAGCCAATCAGTGGCCCGAAGATGCGGTGCAATACTACGGCCAGGGCGACGAATGCCACATGGATTTTCATTTTCCGTTGATGCCACGGCTGTTTATGGCCCTGCAAATGGAAGATTCTTTTCCGATTGTGGACATTTTGCAGCAAACCCCAGCCATTCCCGACAATTGCCAATGGGCGTTGTTTTTGCGGAACCACGATGAACTCACCCTGGAAATGGTGAGCGACGAAGACCGGAATTATATGTATCGGGTGTACGCCAAAGACCCGCAGGCCCGGTTGAATTTGGGGATTCGGCGGCGGTTGGCGCCGTTGTTGGGCAACAACCGGCGGCGGTTGGAGTTGATGAATGCGCTGCTGTTTTCGTTGCCCGGCACCCCGGTGCTGTACTACGGCGATGAAATTGGGATGGGGGACAACATTTATTTGGGCGATCGCAACGGGGTGCGCACCCCATGCAATGGAGCGGCGATCGCAATGCCGGTTTTTCGCGGGCCAATCCCCAGAAGCTGTATGCCCCGGCGATTGTCGATCCCGAGTATCACTACGAAACCGTGAACGTGGAGTCGCAACAGGCCAGCCTCAGTTCGTTGTGGTGGTGGATGAAGCGGGCGATCGCCGTGCGCAAGAACCATCGGGCCTTTAGCCGGGGCACCTTTGCCTTTTTGCACCCGGACAATCGCAAGGTGTTGGCTTTTGTGCGATCGTACGAAGGGGAACACATTTTGGTGGTGGTGAACCTCTCCCGGTTTGTGCAATCGGTGCGCATTCCCCTAAGCGGTTTTCAGGGGATGACCCCGGTGGAAATTTTTGGGCGATCGGCGTTTCCGGTCATCGACACCGAGCCGTACTTTTTGAGTTTGGGCCCCCACGGGTTTTACTGGTTTGCGTTGACGCCGGCGGCGGCGCCGGCCCCATCGTCGGGACAGCGGCCGCAACTCACCCTTGGCTGGTCTGCGCTGGTGGGCGATCGCCGGGAAGTGTTGGCGAGCCTTTTGCCGGCCTACCTGCAACGGCAGCGGTGGTTTGGCGGCAAAGCACGGGACATCCAGCGCCTCCACGTGGCTGAAGTTTTGCCCTGTGCCGAAGCGGCGGCGTTGGTGTTGGTGCAGGTCGAATACACCGAAGGGTTGCCGGAAAACTATTGGTTGCCCTTGAGTGCGGTGGCCCACCCGGGGGAAAACCCCATGGCCGAATGGAGCGGCCCGCCAACTTTGTATTTGGTGGAGGGGTTGCAGACCGAGGCTTGGACGGGTTTTCCGTTGGCGGCGATCGCCAAAAATCAGGTGGTGCAGGGCCGGGAAGGCTGGTTGCAGGGGCAAAGGCATACCCCGGCGGATTTGGCTACGGAGTTGGGGTCAGCCCCCCTCCAAGCGGAGCAGAGCAACAGTTCCCTGGTGTACGGCGATCGGTATTTGTTCAAGTTGTACCGCAAGGCCGAAGAAGGATTCAACCCGGAAATCGAAATTGGGAACTTTTTGACGGCCCAGACCGAGCACGAACCGAGTCCGCCCTTTGCAAAGGTGTTGGGGGATCTCAGCTATCGACGCAAGGGCCAGGAGCGATCGCCATTGGGGTGTTGCTGACCTATGTGCCCGATGCCCAAGATGGTTGGCGGTATGCCTTGGATGGGTTGCGCGATGGCTTCGAGCGCATGGTGGCAGCCCGGCCTGCGGTCGCCGATCTGGTCGGGCCCGAACGTCAGGGGGCTTTGCCGGACAACCTCTACGAGCGGTTGGGGGCCCTGGTGGGGGCGATCGAGTTGTTGGGGCAGCGCACGGGCGAAATGCACAACCGGTTGGCGCAGGCCCCGGGGGACATGGCCCCGGAACCGTTTACCTCGTTTTACCAGCGATCGCTGTATCAGTACGGTCGGAATTTGGCGGGGCAGTCGATGTTGTTGTTGAAGCAGCGGCTTCCGGATTTGCCCTCAGAACTCCAGTCCCTGGGTCAACGGCTGTGGAACGGGCAAGCGGCGATTCTGGCGGCCTTTGAACCGTTGCTGAGCCGGAAAATCAACGCCCTGCGGATTCGCTGCCACGGCGATTACCACCTGGGACAGGTGTTGTACACCGGCAAGGATTTCGTGATTTTGGATTTTGAGGGGGAGCCGGCCCGCCCCCTCGGGGAACGACGCATGAAGCGATCGCCGTTGCGGGATGTGGCCGGTCTGTTGCAATCGCTGCACTACGCGGCCCAAACCGCCCTGCACCAAGCGATCAAAGGGGGAATTGTCCCCAGCCCCGAAATCGGAAGGGCCTACGCCGAATGGGCCAGCCAATGGTTGGGGGCCATCTTTTGGCGATCGTACGTGGCCACGGCGGGGAGCGGTTTGCCAGCGTCCCCCCTCGACACCCAAATTTTGTTGGAAGGCTACCTGATCGAAAAAACCCTCTACGAGCTGGCCTACGAGCTGAACAACCGGCCAACTTGGGTGGGCATTCCTTTGCAGCGGTTGGAGCAGGCCCTGCAAAGGCCCCTCAGCGCTGCCTTGGGCACGTTGACGCACCCCTGATTTCCCCCCAGGAACCGGGGAGTTGGGGAAACCAAGGCTGGGCAAGACTTTCCGCAGGTCAACCCCAGACCGAGCTTAGGGCGATGGGGGGGAGTCCAGCCAGGCCCGCAACAGATCGTTGGTTTCTTGGGGAGCGGCCCGTCCTTGGGTTTTCTTCATGACCTGACCAACGAAAAACCCCAGCAACTTGGTTTTGCCGCTGCGGTACTGTTCCGCTTCCCGGGGGTTGGCAGCCACCACTTCGGCGATCGCCGCTTTGAGGGCCTCGCCGGCCAGCACCGTCAGGTTTTTGGCTTTGACCAGGTCTTGGGGGGAACCGCCCGCCGCCAGCAATTCCGGCAACAGTTCTTTGGCGATTTTGCCGCTGATGGTGCCGTCGGCAATCAACCCCAACAACTCCGCCAAGTGAACCGGCGTGAGGGGCAAATCGGCGATCGCCGTGCGGGTTTCGTTCAGGTAGGCCGTGAGGTCTCCCATCACCCAATTGAAAGCCTGCTTGGGATCGGCGGCGGCGGCCACCACCGCTTCAAAATAGGTCGCCACCTCCCGTTCTTCCGCCAGCAACCCGGCTTCGTAGGGGTTTAGCCCCAAGTCCCGTCGATAGCGGCAACGCTTGACCGCCGGCAACTCCGGCAACTCCGATCGCCAATGTTCGAGGGTGGTCGCCGGCAAAACGATGGGGCCCAAATCCGGTTCCGGGAAATAACGGTAATCGCTGGAGCCTTCCTTTTTGCGCATGGAAACCGTGCGCTGGCTGTTTTCTTCCCAGAGCCGGGTTTCTTGCACCAGGGTGCCGCCCCCCGTCAACACCTCAATTTGGCGGTCAATCTCGTACTCGATCGCCCGTTGAATGGCGTTGAACGAATTCATGTTTTTGATTTCGACCTTGGTGCCAAACTTGGCGACACCCACGGGGCGCACCGAAATGTTGACATCGCAGCGGAGGGAGCCTTCCTGCATGTTGCCGTCGCAGATGCCCAAGTACCGCAGAATCCGCCGCAACTCTTGGGCATAGGCTGCCGCTTCTTCCGCCGAGCGGATGTCGGGTTCGGAGACGATCTCGCAGAGGGGTACCCCGCCCGGTTGTAGTCCACCAAAGAATGGCTGGAACCGGCCAGGCGATCGCTGCCGGCGTGCACCAATTTGCCGGCATCCTCTTCCATGTGCAGGCGGGTAATGCCAATGCGTTTGCTGGTGCCGTCGGAGAGCGGCGCTTCCAACCAACCGCCTTCGGCAATGGGCAAATCGTATTGGGAGATTTGGTAATTTTTCGGCAGGTCGGGATAAAAATACTGCTTGCGGTCAAACTTGCTGTAGGGGGCAATCCGGCAGTTCAGCGCCAAGCCGGCCTTCACCGCATACTCCAACACCTTCGCGTTGAGGACGGGCAACACCCCGGGCATCCCCAAACAGACCGGGCACACGTTGGCGTTGGGGTCTGCCCCAAACTGGGTCGAACAATTGCAGAAAATTTTGGTGGCAGTATTGAGCTGGCAGTGAACCTCCAGGCCAATCACCGGCTCGTAGGCATGGCGACGGCTGGCGGGATCGGCCAGATGGGCGGTAGCGGTCATGGCATCGGCAACGTGCTTTGCTCCAGTGTAGCGAAACTTGACCCGGCCTCAACTCCCGGCATCGTTTACAATAACCAAAACCTTTCGCGAAACGATATGAGGGAGACAACGGTACAGCTCATGGAGCCGAAAGGCAAATTGGACGTCACCAATGCCGCCCAGTTTCGGAGCCAAGTGAACACGGCGATCGCCGCCAAGGCCCAATACTTGATTGTGGATTTGGCCGATGTCAATTTCATGGACAGTTCGGGGTTGGGGGCGCTGGTGGCGGCCCTCAAGGCGGTGCGGGCCAGCGGCAGCGAGTTGGTGGTGTGTTCCCTCAGCGAACAGGTGCAGATGCTGTTTGACCTGACCAGCATGAGCAAAATTTTCAAGGTGTACCGCTCCCGCCGAGATTTTGCCGAAAAAGAAGGAATTGTGCTTTAGCCTATGTGCGGCATTGTGGGCTACATCGGCGATCGCCCGGCCACGACGGTTTTGATTTCCGGTCTCGAAAAACTGGAATACCGGGGTTACGATTCGGCGGGCGTGGCTTTGGTGATGGGAGGGCATCTGCAACGCATTCGCGCCAAGGGCAAGTTGGTGCACCTCAAAGAGAAGTTGACGGGCCAAGGCGAGTTGGCGGCCACGGTGGGGGTGGGCCACACCCGCTGGGCCACCCACGGCAAACCGGAGGAATACAACGCCATCCCCACAGCGATCGCGACGAAAAGTTGGCGGTTGTCCAAAACGGCATCATCGAAAATTTCCATGGGCTGCGGGAAGAACTCAAACAGCGGGGCCACCAATTCGTCACCGAAACCGATACGGAAGTCATCCCCCACCTGATTGCCGAAACCTTGGCCCAACTCCGGACAGGGACGGAGGTACCGGCCCCCTTGCAGTTGTTGGAGGCGGTGCGGCGGAGCGTGCAGCGGTTGCAGGGGGCCTTTGCCCTGGCGATCGCCCATGCCGACTTTCCCGACGAAATTTTGGCAGTGCGGCAACAGGCTCCTTTGGTGGTGGGCTTGGGGCAAGGGGAAAATTTTTGCGCTTCGGATACGCCGGCGTTGGTGGCCTACACCCAAACGGTGTTGCCCCTAGAAAACGGTGAAATCGCCCGCATCGAGCGATCGCAGGTTACCCTCTACGGTTTGACGGCAGCCGGCACCGGCGCCCCCCCCCAAACCCTGGCGTGGACCCCGATCGCCCTGGATAAGCAGGGATTTCGGCATTACATGCTCAAGGAAATCTACGAGCAACCAGGGACGGTACGGGCCGGCCTGGCGCGGTTCTTGGACGAAAACGACCGGGTGCATTTGCCCCTGCCCCCGAATTTCTTGGCCAACCTGGACAACATTCAAATTTTGGCCTGCGGCACCAGTTGGCACGCGGCCTTGGTGGGCAAATACCTGTTGGAGCAGGTGGCCCAAATGCCGACCACGGTGCACTACGCTTCGGAGTATCGGTACGCGCCGCCGCGCCCCACC
>JAAUUG010000067.1 GCA_012031195.1 Oscillatoriales cyanobacterium SM2_1_8 | reverse complement strand
TGCCCAACGAAAGTCCAATAGAACCAATACGGGGCTTCGCCCCTGCGACCCTAACTGTCTTGTCTCATCGCTATGCAAAACAGCTATAGCTGCAAATAGCTTGGTTCGGACAGGATGCAGGGGTAAAATCCCTGGCTGGGGCTGCGCCCCCAAACCTCCTTTTCTTTCGATGTCCGAACCCACACGAACATATAGTCAACTTAATTAAAAGTGGCACGAACACGATTGTTTTGATTGCCTTTACTCCCCTCTCCCAGGGAGGGAGAGGGCGAGACTGTCCCAAACACATCTAAAATGACTATAGCTATAACCAATAGGCCATCCACGTTTTGGCATGCTCCTGGCATTCCTGTGGTCTTGCCCTCTTCCTCCGTCATTCGGTTCATTAACCCAAATCACCCCCAACCCCTTCCACTTGGGAGCAGGGGGATGGGGGCGAATCAGTCCTCTTGACGGAATTGGTCTTTCAGCAAATCCTAGGCTGCGGTTTTTGCATACACGCTCACCTTTTGGCGGCTGCGGCCGTAGCGTTCAAACTTGACTTCGCCATCGATCAGCGCAAACAACGTATCGTCGCCACCGCGGCCCACGTTGTTCCCCGGATGGAACTTGGTGCCCCGCTGCCGCACCAAAATGCTGCCGGCGATCACCGCTTGCCCGCCAAAACGCTTTACCCCGAGCCGCTGGGCGTTGGAGTCCCGACCGTTGCGGGTGCTCCCCGAACCTTTTTTGTGTGCCATGGTTGCTCTCCTGCTTGAATTGGGTCGATTTTACCTAATGTCCGCGCCATCCAGCCCGATCTAGTTTTGGCTCGACAGCTCCCCCAAGGGCGAATGAATGGTTTCCACCAAAAAGCGGGTCAGGTTTTGCCGATGACCGTTCTTTTTGCGGGTTTTCTTTTTGGGCTTCATTTTGTACACCACCACCTTTTTCGCCCGGAGGTGGCGCATCACCGTCCCTTCGACGCGAGCCCCTTCCACCCGGGGTTGCCCCACGGCGATCGCCTCCCCCGCTTTCACCAGCAACACTTCGGCCAGAGCCAATCTGTCGCCCGGCTCCGCGGCCAACAATTCCAAGTCGTAAAACCGACCGGGTTCCATGCGGTATTGCTTGCCGCCGGTCTGCACAATTGCGTAATTCATGATTCCTCCCGAACCGCCGTAGAGGTCGAGCCCCAGGTTTTCCCCAGCAGCCCGTTGCAACCTGTTCCGAGCGTTTTTGACACGAAGTTTTATGGTATCTTACCCAGCGGGTTTTGCCAAGATCGCGCTACAGGCCCAGTTCTTCGATGGTCTCGTCGGCGATGTCAAAATTGCCGGTGACGTTTTGCACGTCATCGAGGGCTTCGAGGGCATCAAGCAGGCGCAGGAGGGGTCGGGCCACGGCGGCATCGTTCACCAAAACCCGGGTGCTGGGAATCCAGCGCCATTCCGAATCCACAACCCGGTAGCCCTTGTTTTGCAGAAAACCGCTGAGGGTCTCCAATTCGGTGATTTCCCCAAACACTTCGGCCCCCGGCATTTCCGGATCGTCGAGCCATTCGTAGCTTTCGGCGCCAGCGGCGAGGGCATCTTCCAACAGGCGTTCCTCGTCGAGGTTTCCCCGTAGCCCCAACACCCCTTTCAGCGAAAACAACCAACTCACGCAGCCGGTTTCGCCCAAATTGCCGTTGTATTTGTTGAAGGCGGCCCGCACGTCGGCGGCGGTGCGCACCCGGTTGTCTGTAAACGCTTCGATGATGAGGGCGGCTCCCCCGGGCCCGTACCCCTCGTAACGGATCTCTTCCCAGGCTTCGCCGCTCCCCAGTTTGCCGGCCCCTTTGGCGATCGCTCGGTCGATGTTTTCGTTTGGAACCCCGGCGCTTGGCTTTTTCAATGGCCGTGCGCAATTGGAAGTTGGCGGCGGGATCGGGTTGGCCGTGTTTGGCCGCGACGATGATCCCCCGCGACAAGCGGGCAAAGGTGGCCCCCCGTACCGCATCCACCCGGGCCTTTTGCCGTTTGATGTTGGCCCACTTGCTGTGTCCTGACATATAGCAGCTGTAAATAACTTGCTTAGGACGGGGTGGCAGTGGGATGAACCCGGCTGGGGGCGCAGCCCCCAAACCCCCTTTTCTTTCGATGTCCGAACCTACCCGAATATAGCTATACCCTATTTTTCTCGGCTCAGCCCTCTAGGATAACCCACCCGGGTGCTAGGATAGCGAATCCTGGGGATATGGCGGAATGGTAGACGCTGCGGACTTAAAATCCGTTGAACGCAAGTTCGTGCGAGTTCGAGTCTCGCTATCCCTATTTCGGAACCGTTTCCCCGGCCCCTCGGCTGGGTGGGGAAGCAGCCGCTTGCCGACGACCTTGGCGATCGATCGCCCGCAATTGGTTGCCCTGTTGCACCAAAGCCCGCCCCTCCACAAAGCCGCTGACGGCATCAAAGGTGGCCGGAATCGCGATTTGACCGGTTTTGGTGACGAAGCCCCACTTTTCCCCAATTTGCACCGCCGCCAACCCCTCTTGGAAGCGATCGGCGCAGGCAAATTGCGGTGGAATGACGGTTTTGCCGTTGGGGTCAATGAATCCGTATTGGGGCAGCCGATCTTCGGCTTCGGCCATTTTGACGGCGGCCAGTCCTTCGCTAAAGGGCAGCGCATCGGCAAACCGGAGGGGGATCGCGGGTTGGCCTTGGCGATCGATGTAGCCCCATTTGCCGTCGGCGTAGACCAAAGCCCGGCCTTCGGCGAAGCTCTGCACCAGATCGTAGGGGGGATCGATCGCCGTCTTGCCGGTACGGTCAACGAAAAACCACCGGCTGCGCTGGCTGACAACGGCCAGCCCCTCGGCAAACGGAAACGCCGCATCAAATTGTGGGGAAATGACCATTTTCCCCGTGCGATCGATAAATCCCCATTGGTCGGCGGGCTTGACGGCGGCCAACCCTTCGGCAAAACGGTCGGCATCGGCAAATTGCGGAGCGATCGCCAGCTTTCCGGTGCGATCGATGTACCCCCAGCGATCGCCCAGACGCACCCGCGCCAAGTCTTCGGAAAACGGCATCGCGGCATCAAACGGCGCTCCGGTCACCACTTTCCCTGCGGGATCGACATAGCCGAATTTGCCCGATGGGGTCAGCACCGTCACGATTTCCAAACCGGGGCTGCAGGCCCACACGGCCGAACTCCAACCCAAACCCAGGCCAAGGGCGACCAACCAAACCTTCATCGTTGCCCAACCTGTCCGCAAGGTCGGGGGTACCTTAGCACGATCGCCTGGGGCTGTTAAGCCTATTCCAGCCCCAAAATTTCCAGGGCCTTTTCCAGAACTTCTTTGGGGCGAAACGGTTTGGTCATGTACAGGTTGGCGCCCATGTCCAACCCCTTCTGGCGATCGAATTCTTGCCCCTTGGCCGTCAACAAAATCACGAACACTTCGTGGAGACCCAGTTCCCGCTTGACCTTGCTGCAGACCTCCAATCCGTTCATTTTCGGCATCATCACGTCCAAAAACACCAAATTGGGCTTTTCGGTTTCGATGGTGCGCAGGGCGTCCTGGCCGTTGGTGGCCGTCAGCAGCTCCACCCCCTCATCCTCCAACTTCTCCAACGCCTGCTCCATCAACATCAGGATGTTGGGCTCGTCATCGACAATCAGTACCTTTTGGGTCATGCGTTCGGCTTCTCCCTCATGTGTGGACAAGATGCGGCAGGCTGGGCCCCAAGCCCTTTGCTTAGGGAACCAAGGGAATGGCGGCGCTGCGGGCAATTTGGTCGTAGGCGGTTTCCAGGTTGCCGGGCAGTCCGGGCACACCGGTGGCGTAGAGCGCTTGAAAACGGTAGTTTTTGTAGGGGGCCGGGGTTTCGCTGGACTGGGCGATCGCCTGTTCCCGGGTGAGGTTTTGGGCGCGCCAAGAGAGGGCCAGGTTGACCAAATCGCTAAAGTAGCGCTGCATGGACTGCAAACCTTTGACGTCGGTGATGGAGCCGTGGCCGGGCACCACTTTGGCCTCGGGATAGGTGGCAATCAGACGGTATAGGCTGCCCTGCCACTGGCGGATGTTTCCGTCGCCGATGAAGGGGATACGCTCATGGAAAACCATATCGCCGGCATAGAGCACTTTGGCGCTGGGGACGTAGGCCACCAGATCGGTACCGGCGGCGTGGCCTTCAACCCGGGATACCTGGACGGCGCGATCGCCCAACCAAAATTCGGTGTCGCTGTTGATGACCAAATCGGGGGCCCGCAGGTTCGGATCGTTGGCGCGGTTGCGGGTGTTCATGAGTTCCCGGATGGGCCCCCGTCCCACAATCGGGATGCCACGCCCCACGGCCGCCGGGTTGCCCCCCGTGTGATCGGCGTGGTAGTGGGTGTTGAGCACGTAGCGGATGGGTTTGTCGGTAACGGTTTGGACGGTATCAAACAAAAGATTGGCCAAAGCGGGGGTTTGGAACGGATCGATGACCAAAACCCCTTCGCTGCCCACCACAAACCCGCCGTTGCAAATGGCGCGGCCTTCGGGGGGGGGAATGTCCACATCGGCGATCAGGGCATAGGCCCCGTTCCCCAAGTTCTCCAGGGTCAAGCCCGCCGTGGCCAGGGTGGGAGCCGCCACCGCCGGGGCAACATTCGGGGCAGCATTTTGGGCCACGACCGGGGCTGGTTGCAGGTGCCCCAAAATCAACCCCAGAGCGATCGCCACCAGAGCCCCCACCAGCCAACGCAGTTTTGCCATAACCCCTCCGCTTTGTTCGCTGCGACCAGTGTACGAGGTTTCGGCCCTGTGCGATCGCAAAGCCCCGGTACCCCACAACCCCGTCAAGAGGTGGCCGCCAAGGTGCCGCCAAAAACAATGAAGAGGGCCCCGGCCAACAGTTTGAGGGCATCCACGTGCTGGGCTTCGCCGAACCACCAAAACCCCAAAGCCACCGTCACCAAGGTGTTGGCATTGTAAATCGAAACCAGCTTGGCCACCGGCACCCCCAGCCGGTCGATCGTGTAGCCGATCGCCGTCACCCCAATGCCAAACAAAACCCCCACCACCGCCGCCCAACCGCCTGCGGCCCAAGACACCTGCCGCTCGGCCGGAAACCACACCAGCCAGCAACCGCCCACGGTGGTGACGGCCAAGCCCAAACAGATCAGGTACCAGCCTTGGGCAATGCCAAACCGGAGGCTGAGTTTTTGGATCGCGCCGCACAGACCAAACAAAACCGCCGGCAGCACCCCCCCCAACCAAATGCCCCACGAGGCTGAGTTCATGATTTTTGCTCGGTATTCCGTCTTAGCTTACCCTACTGGCTCCCGTGAATTCGATGGGAAAAACTCGCTCCCAGTCTTGCTTTTGCCCTCGCCCCAGCCCTCTCCCTCCTTCGGCAGGCTCAGGCAACAGGGAGAGGGGGCCAAAACCCCTCCGGTTCCCCTTCGTCAAGCAGGGGATGGGAGAATATAAGAAATCCAGGCTGGGCAGGACTTTTAGCAAAATCTCCACCGTCCCCCCACATCTATAGCTGTAAATAACTTGGTCAAGACGGGGTGCAGGGGTGAAACCTGGTTGGGGGCTGCGCCCCCAACCCCCCTTTCCTTTGCTGTCCGAATTTATCCGAATGTAGCTATATCAGTTCGGTTCCCGCCGGGCACCCTTTGCCCTATCCTAAAGGAGTGTTACGAATCGTTACGGACTTTAACCCCATGGCAACCAGCATTCACGAATTTACCCTCACCAGCATTGATGGGCAGCCGGTATCTTTGGCCGCGTACGCTGGCAAAGTTTGTTTGTTGGTGAACGTGGCTTCGCGCTGCGGCTACACCAAGCAGTACAAAGGGTTGGAAGAGCTGTACCGCACTTATAAGGATCGGGGGTTGGTGGTGTTGGGTTTCCCCAGCAACGATTTCGGCGCTCAGGAGCCCGGCACCGAGGCGGAAATCAAAACGTTTTGCAGCACCAGCTACGACGTAACGTTTGACATGTTTGCCAAGGTGAAGGTGCAAGGGGGCGATCAAGCGCCTTTGTACAACTACCTCACCACCACCACCGGCAATTCGGTGCAGTGGAATTTCAACAAGTTTTTGGTGGACAAAACCGGCAAGGTGGTGAAGTACTACCCTTCGGCGATGGCACCGGAAGACTCCACCCTGCGGGCCGATATTGAGGCCCTGTTGGGTTAAGCTACCCGGAGCGTTGCGGTCTGGCGCCATGGCCACCCTGGTCATTAAAATTGGCACTTCGAGTTTGACCCGTCCCGAAACGGGGGACCTCAACCTGAGTGCGATCGCCCGGTTGGTGGAAACGGCGGTGGCGTTGCGGCGGCTGGGCCACCGGGTGTTGATGGTGTCGTCGGGGGCGGTGGGGGTGGGCTGCAGCCGTTTGGGGTTGACGGCCCGTCCCCAGGTTTTGGCCCAAAAACAGGCGGTGGCGGCGGTGGGTCAGGGCCGGTTGATGGGCCTCTACGACGATTTTTTGCGGAATTTCGGCAGCCGGTGGCCCAGGTGTTGCTCACCCGGGACAATTTGCTGTCGCGACGGCAGTACCAAAGCGTTTGCACGACCCTCGAAACCCTATTGACGATGGGGGTTATTCCCATTGCCAACGAAAACGATACGGTGGCCACCGAAGAATTAAAGTTTGGCGACAACGATGCCCTTTCGGCGTTGGTGGCTGGGGCGATCGCCGCCGATTGGTTGTTTTTGCTGACGGATGTGGATCGGTTGTATTCCGCCAATCCCAAACTCGATCCCCAAGCCCGTCCGATCGCCCATGTCACCTACGAAGAGTTGATGCACCTCTCGGTCGATGTGGTGGGCGATAGCCGGTGGGGGACTGGGGGGATGGCCACCAAGTTGGCGGCGGCCCGGATGGCGGTGACGGCGGG
This sequence comes from Oscillatoriales cyanobacterium SM2_1_8, assembly GCA_012031195.1. Lineage (GTDB taxonomy): Bacteria > Cyanobacteriota > Cyanobacteriia > Pseudanabaenales > Pseudanabaenaceae > UBA8156. Next base: position 4,831 of record JAAUUG010000067.1, on the reverse strand, counting down.
GGTGCAGGTGGCGATTACCCAGGGGAGCGAGCCGGAACGGTTGTTGGGGTTGGTGGCAGGGGAACCCCACGGCACGGTGTTTGCCCCTTGTCCGCAGCCTTTCAATGCCCGCAAACGGTGGTTGGCCTACGGGGCGATGCCGGTGGGCACCCTTTGGCTGGATCGGGGCGCCATCCAAGCGGTGTGCGATCGCGGCAGATCGCTGTTGCCCGTGGGCATTGTGGCGGTGGAGGGGGAGTTTGAGGCGGGGGATCCGGTGCGTTTGGGCGATCGCGAAACCGGGCAAGAGGTGGCGCGGGGCCTTGTCAACTACAGCGCCTTGGAGTTGCGGCAGATTGGGGGACACCCGTCCACGGCGATCGCCGAGATCCTGGGGGTGGACGGGGAACCCACCGCCGTCCATCGCGATAACTTGGTGTTGCTGCCTTTTCGTTAATTTTCAGGATGGGGCCAACCAACGGCGGCTGTAGGCGATCGCGCTGTCCCGGTCGAGGATGTGCCCTTCGGCTTGGGCGATGGCCAATTCCGTGAGCAGGGCCCCCACCGTCGGCCCCGGCCGCAGCGCCAAAGCGGCCTGCAAATCATTTCCCGACACCGGCAACGGCGGCCCCGGCCGCAACCAGCGATCGAGCCACGGCCGGATGGCAACCCCATCGGCCCCGCTGGCCAGAGCCACCGCAGCGATCGCCGGCAGGATCTCCCCGGTCGCCTGTTGCAAGGGATAGCGCTGACGGGGAGTGGGTTCGGCCTGCAAAAACGCCAAGAACTGGGGCAGGTAACGCAACACCCCCAAACAAAACCGGTGTTCCACTTTGCTGAAGTGCAGGGGCAGCATCACCGTAGCCGCCGTCAGCAGGGCCGCCAAACGGGTCATGGCCGCGACCGACCGGTTGCCGGCCAAAATCCGGTCAAAATAACCGATCAACTCCGGCCATGCCATCTGCAGGTGGGCGATCGCCCGTCGATGGCCAAAAACCGCTCTGGACAAAGCTGGGCCGGGGGCAACCAATCCCGCAAAATGCCGTCCCCCAAAGCCCGATCCAAACCGGAGACGGGCAAAGCCAGTAGATAACACAATTCCATGCACACCCGCTCCGGGGCCACCGTCGCCAAACCCGGGGCACATTCTTGCAACCAACGGCGGGTGGGTGCGGCCAAGTCAAACCCCAACTGTGCCGCCTGGCGGTACCCCCGCAACACCCGCAATGGATCCGCCACCAAATTCTCCCGGGCGATCGCCCGCACCACCCGCTGGGTCAAGTCGGCCTGTCCCCCCAACGGATCGACGATGTCCGTGGTTGCAAACCGCCCCTCCGCATCCAAAGCTTTGCAGGGTACGGCGATCGCGTTCATGGTGAAATCCCGATGGGCCAAATCCTCGGCGAGGGTGCCCCCCACCTGCTTGGCCACATCCACCGTGGCCTGGGGCCACACCACCCGCGCAATTTCCCGCGCCCGATCCAACACCACAAACCCGCCGTGGTAACGCTGGGCCAAATCCGAAGCGATCGCGATCGCCCCTGCCGCCACCACCAAATCCAAATCCACCGGCGAGCGCTCCCGACCGAGCAGGCGATCGCGCACCCAGCCCCCCACCACGTAGGATGGCTCCGGCAGCTCCGACCCAGAAAAGGGCAGCAGCACTCAGAAACTAAGAATGGGTATCCAGCAACCGCTCCCCTTTGAGCAATCGCTTGGAAGCCGTAATCACTTCTTCTTCGAGGTACGGTTTGGTGAAGTAGCCGTTGGCCCCCAACTCCCGCGCCGTTTGCCGGTGGCGATCGGCCCCCCGCGAAGTCAGCATCGCCATGGGAATTTTCTTCAGGTTTTCGTCTTTCTTCACCCGCGACAACAGCTCCAGACCGTCCATCTTCGGCATCTCAATGTCGCAGAAGATCAAATCACACGGCAGACCTGCCCGCAGTTTTCCCACGCATCCTGACCGTCCCGCGCCTGTTCCACCCGATACCCCACCTTGGAAAAGGTCACCGACAACAACTCCCGCACCGTGATCGAGTCGTCCACAATCAACACAATCGGATCGTGTTGCTCGGCCACCTCCTGCGGCGGCTCCGCTACGTCAAACTTGAAGCGCAGACGACCGCTGGCAATATCAAACAACTCCAACACGTTGGCGATCGCCATCACCCGACCGTCTCCCAAAATGGTGGCCCCGGCAATTCCAGGGGGCTGGGGCACCGGGCCTTCCAATTGTTTGATTACAATTTCGCTTTCTCCCAGAAACTGATCGATTTGCAACGCCAAAAAGTTGTTGTCGTTCCGCAAAATCAGAATCGAAAGCATGTCATCGTCCGGTTTCCCGTAGACATTGCCACGGCTGATTTGGCGGTTGTAGGTCAGCAGGCTGGACAAAGGCAAAAACGGCAACACCGTTTCCCGCCAAGGCAGGGTGGGTTCCCCCTTGCTGTTGATTTGAACTTGATTGCGCGGGACTTCAATCATGTCTTCAAAACTGTCCACCGGGAAGGCAATTTTGTTGCGGTTGCTGACGCAAGCAATCGCCTTGGTGATGCTCAAGGTTAGGGGCAAGCGAATCGTAAACGTAGTGCCTTTCCCCACTTCCGATTCCGTGAGAATGCTGCCGCGAATTTCTTCAATACTGTTTTTAACCACGTCCATGCCCACGCCCCGACCCTTGTACATGTCGGCTACGGTCGCCGTGCTGAAGCCGGGCCGAAAAATCAGGTTGAACGCTTCGGTGTCGCTGAGTTGGGACGCCTCACCTGGAGTGAGCAATCCTTTGCGGATGGCGCTTTGCTTCACCTTGTCGGGATCGATGCCCCCGCCATCGTCCGAAACCGTGATCACCGTCTGGTTCCCTTGGTGATAAGACCGTACCGTCAGTTGCCCCACTTCCGGCTTGCCCGCTGTCGCCGCGTTTCCGGGTCTTCAATGCCATGGTCGATCGCATTGTTGACCAAGTGCACCATTGGATCTTGCAACTGCTCCAAAATCGCCTTATCCACCAAGGTTTCCACCCCTTCAAAGGCAATGTCGGCCTTTTTGTGCGCTTGGAGCGCCCGGTCACGCACCCCGCGCGGCAACCGATCCGTGAGCTGGGAGAACGGCAACATCCGCAACTGCTTCAGGTTGTCTTGAACTTGGGTAGTAATGGTTCCCAGTTGCCGTGTCACCTGCTCGGTCTCGCTAACCACAAACTCAATGTCTGAGGTGGATTCTTTGATCTTCACGATCAATTCAATAATTTCTTGCGAGAGGATGTGATATTCGTTGTAGGTATCAAACGTATCGCCCGTAAAGCGCGAACGGATATCGTGGGGATCGTTGCTGGTGTCCACCATTCCAGGGCGATCGCGATCCATCACCAGCATTTGCTGAAAACCGCTAAACCCCTTCGGTCGGTTGGCAATCACCGATGTTTCCAACACCGAGCGATCGAAGGTATCCCGCATCTTTTGCGACACTTCGCTCAAAAGTTGAACTTGGCTGAGCAAGTTCACAATAAACTGTTGCAAGCGCTCGCTGTCCGAAGCCAAGAGGTTGCGGTTGACCACCAACTCCCCAACCAAGTTGTTCAAACCGTCCAAGTAGCGAACATCTACCTTCACTTTCATGGCGGTAGAACGTTGGGCGGCTTTTTTGCCGTCGTTGTTGGCAGCAGTCCGACCGGGCGCGCTGGATCGCCCAATGGTGCTATCCACAATCGAAGACAAGTCGGCAAAATCGTCCGCGGGTGCGGCTGCAACCCCCATCCTGCCAGCTTCGGCGCCGCTCGCAGTGCTGTTGCCCTCTGCCAACAGGGATTCCAAACCGTCAAAATCGGTAGCCGACCCTTGCCCGTGGCCGTTGGCGCTCCCCGTAATCAACGCTTCGAGGTTGTCCACGTCCACCCCCTCTGGGTCACGCGACACGGCAGCCCCATCCTCTGACCCAAATTCTCCATCGAAATAGTCCGACAGCACATCCAGGGTTGGGCTGCCCTCTTCCTCTTCTGCTGCCCCCAAAAAGCTTTCCAAATCTTCGATCCCGGACAATTGGGGTTCAGCATCGACCTCTGGACTGCCGGCGATCGCCACAAGATCGGCGTCGGACAGGCCATCAAACAATTCCCCCAAGCCTAAATCTTCTTCGTTGCTCTCGGTAGTTTCAGGGCTGGTAGCCATTGGGACCCCTGGGTTATGGTTGTCGATCTCGGCGGTAAAGTCCAATCCAGCCAGTGCACTTTCTTCGGTAAATCCTTCGGACTCAATCGCGGGCGCTTCACCAAACAAATCGCCCAAACCACTCAGAAAATCTTCCGTAGTGGGGTTTTCAGACAAAATACCTGCCTCTTGGGGAGCTAGGTCGGCATTTTCCAAGTTTTCCAACAAAATTGAAGAACCCTCAATGGAGCCATGGACAGCCTCCGGATGGCTTTTTGCATCAATTTTTGCGTCCATATCAAAATCGGCGATCGTGGCGGATTCCTCTCCAAACACATCGCCAAAATCCGCCAAGGCATCCAAATCAGAGGTCTCGGCTACTTCTTCAGCTTCAAACTCAACTTCAGAAATCGTCTCGGTTTCGGCGGCCAAATCCCCCAAAGCTTCTCCAAATTCCTCCACCGGTTCAGCAGCAGCGATCAAGATTTTCCCCAAACATATCGCCAAAATCTGCCAAGGCATCCAAATCGGAAGTCTCGGCTACTTCTTCAGCTTCCGGCTCAACTTCAAAACCCGTCTCCGTTTCGGCGACCAATTCACCCAAAGCTTCTCCAAACTCTTCCACCGGTTCAGCAGCAGCGATGGGCTCTTCCCCAAACACAGCATCAAAATCCGGCAAGGCATCAAATTCAGAAGCCTCGGCTACT
>JAAUUG010000066.1 GCA_012031195.1 Oscillatoriales cyanobacterium SM2_1_8 | reverse complement strand
GACGGCGGATGCGGGGGTTTCCAGACGAGCCGCCAAAGCCGTCACGGAAACACCCTCTTGAGCCAGCTCGGCAAAATTTTCGGGCAGGGTGGTCACGGTCTGCACCCCGGTGATGGTGCGGCGTTGCTCAATCCGACGCTGTAGGGTCAGGGCTTGCCCTTCGCCTCGGTGGAGGATGCCCCCCTGCCAACCCTGGGTTTCGATCGCCACCCGGTTCCCTGGCAACACCCAATACAGTTGATCTTCGACCGGAAACCGACCGTAGGTGAATTTGAGGAGATTTGGGGTTTGACGGGCAAACCGCACATCCAGATTGATGTAGTTCTCCCCCAGCAACGGATTGAATTCACTGGGGGAAAAGGTGAGGCGATCGCCCGGGTTCACAATCCAGGGATAGCGTTGGGCCGTGTTGGCCAAGGCCCGTTGCCCCACCTCCCCTTCCGGCTCCGGGGATGGGGAGGCCGGTGCCGTTTCCCGCAAAATTTGTTGGGGCACTTGCCCCGGGTCTACCGGCAAACGTTGCGCCACCCCCTGAGCGCTTCCAAAATCAGCCCAGCCCCAAGCCGCTGCCATGGCAACGGCCACCGCACCAAACCACCTCATTCCCACCTCCGATATTTCCCCTAGTCCAGGCCGTTGACCCCGGCCCCTGACCGCACGATGGCACTCACCGCTTCTAAATCACCGCTAAAAGCCCCAGTAGCCGCATCCCGCAAAGACTGTGACGCCGCCCGGCTGAAGGTGGCATTGACCGGTACCACCGTCGGTGTGCCTGGATTTAAGGACAGACCGTCCACGACCCGATCGCCGCCGGTTCCGCTGTAGTTCGCGGTGAAGCTGGGCGTTCCCTCAAAACACATGTTTTTGGGCAAAGAAATTTCCGCCATCACCGAAGATATGGCGTTGGTGGTACTGGTGTATTGCGCCATCGCCGAAAACGAAGCATTCTGAGCCGCGCTGCTGCCCGATACCCCCCACAAACCCAAAGCAATTGCCCAGAAAGGCGATCGTCGCCAAATTCCCCTGAGATTGGTATGCACAATGTCCCTCCGTAGCTTGAAGTGAAATTCGGCGGACGCACACGGTTTTCCTGCCGTCCCCCGCTAAGGACACCTGCCACCCCATCTCAATCGCAAAAAACTCTTCCAGAGGTCACCCACCCCGCAACTCTCCGGGTGGATTTGGGGTACCACACGAACCCCGATTGACCTTGCCTATAACTTTGCCTGTAACCTCAACGGTTCACGCCATGGATTGCGGGTCTATGCCCTGGACATTTTCCCCGTAGGGTTGCCCAGCATCACCCCCGCCCCTGGGAACTATTCCAAACCGTCCACACCGGCACCGGCCCGAATGATGGCGGTGATGGCTTCGATGTCAGCGCCCGCGGGCAAAGCACCGCCAGCCGCCGTGTTGAGGGCCGCAGCCGCAGCGGCGGTAAAGGTAGCCGTCGGGATCAACGCACCGGTGTCTAAAACGCCCAATTGCAACACATTCACCGATTTGGTGCTGGTGCTGAAAATTCCAGTACCGGGTACATTGCCGTAGGTCGGGGTAACGGTGAAATTGGTGGCTGCGACAAAGTCGGTTCCCCGGGGGGCGACCCGCTCGGCCGAAACCGTGGAGGTGAAGAAACTGGGATTGATCACCGTCGCCGAACCGCTAAACGAGGCGTTTTGGGCGGATGCCGGTGCCGTGGCTACCGCGCCGCTGACCATGGCGGCGATCGCCAACCATTTACGCATAAAACTTCTCCTGTATTCGTAATGGAAAGGTTTGCTTGACCTCGCCAATCCGGAAAAAACCAGATTATGCGATTAAAAATCATTTTATCGCGCAAAAACTTGCTTAATCTGACATTGATGTCAAGTCTGCTGAAATGAACGATGAGGCTGCTTTTTTCAGCGCCAAGCTTTCCGTGAAATGTCCTTGACTGGTCGTAGAGCCTACGATATGTCTAAATTCATGTAGATTAGGACGTAAACCAGAGGGGTTGTTAGAGGGTGTCGTCAAAGTGGCTTGATCCACAATGCAACGTATCGAATGTGGACGGCGGCAAGAAATGAAGCTGTGTTTTTGATATAGTCGTTTTAATTGAAATTGATACAGCTTTTTCCTGCCCAATGAAAGTCTAATAGAACCAATACGGGGGCTTCGCCCCTGCGACCCGAATTGTCTTGTCTCGTCGCTATGCAAAACAGCTATACAGGCGCATTCTTAATTAAAATGACTATATTCAAAAACAATTGCAAACGTCGCGCGATCGCAATTGCCAGCTTGTCGCCAATGTTGTCCAGCAAAAGCCGATGACTTACTGATACTCCACCCGCCAATCGTCATGGGAAAGTCCGGCAGCCTCGATCGCCTTCTGGCAAAACACCACAATGGCTTTTGCCGACAGGTTGCTTTCCATAAACGTACCGTTGCGCAGGGGGCGGGGAGTCCGAAAATCCTTGGCCGATGGGCTCGCAAAGCGGGGAAACTGCTGCAGAATTTCCTGAAAGGCCTCTTCGTCCCAATCGGCGACCGCGTTCAAGGTACATTCCATCACCTCCCGCCACGTTTTCACCCGATGCTCTGCGCCAAGCACCCAGAGGCTCTGGGGACGGCCACCGGTCACGGCAGTATCCGTTGCCGATTTGGTGCCATCGCCGAAGTACGGCCAGATGTTTAGGGCGATGTCCGCCAGGTCTTCGGCTCTTTGCTCAATGTCTGCTCGCGTCCACGTTGTTTTGCTCTGGAAATACCGGTTGAGCTCCAAGTGGCTTTGGGTCAACCGTTCTTGCTTTTGGGAAAACGTGTCGTTGGAAAGTTCTGAATTGTAGGCCGTTAGGGTGAGGTTCCCCAACGTGTGGAGCCAAAGCTCGTGGGTTTCTGCCCAGTCTTCTCCCAAATTTTGCTGCCAAGCTTCGCTCAACGTCTGCGGCATAATGTGTTCGATGGTTAGATTCTCGAATTTCACCATCTCCTTGTGACAGTAGTGTTCTTCCATGGCTTCCAAGATGAGCTTACCCTTCTCCGAACGGTTGCCACCGTAGAGCTTCACACCCATCAAACCCTGCTTAAACTCCGCATCTTTGGGGTAATTGATGTTTTGGAGAGCCTGCTGCAACCTCAAAACAAAGCTCTCTGAAGTTAAATCGGTGCGTCGGCTAACTTGGGTGTAAAGGATAGCGAAAACTTTATTCAGTTCTCTAGTTTCAATGTTGCAGGCAAAACGACGCATGAGGAAATTCTCCAAAGTCTTTAGGATTGTTAAAAACTCGGAGTCGGTAAGTCGGTTTTGCTGCCAGTCATCGTAGCAATTCAGAAGAAAGGGGTAAACAACGGTCACTTCCAGGCGGTTCAAACGGGCTAAGGACTTCTGTACAGCAGCTTGGGGTTCCTGTTCCGGTGCCAGAAGCCGAGCATAGTACCCGGCAAACTTAGCCAAATCCTGCAAGTAGGTGAGGGGCTCACCTTGACGAAGGCGCTCCTTCAGCGCAAAATACACTTCACTTTGCTTGACTTCGATGCCAGTACGGGTCAGGTAAGCGCGAATGAATTCCGTGAGGTTTTCCCCCAGCAAGTTTTGCATGGGTTGCCAATGCTCTGCGTACACCGCCTCATGGGAATCGCTGTGAATCCGCATGAAGAAGTAGTTGCGAATCAGGTCGGCTTGGGTGAGGGGTCGGCCCTTCGCATTGAGGCTCTCAAACACCAGGTAAGGATCGTCTCCCTCCCCCAGCACCACGCTCACCAAAGAAAGGTTGCTGCAAATGATGTCCTTGATTTGCCGAAGATCTGAGGCTTTTTGGGCCGCAATTTCTTCTGGAAGAAGTGATAGCAATCGGTGATGCTGTTGCCATCGATGGGAGATTGGTCGTCCATGATGCGATGAAAAGCGCTGCGATCTACCTGCGTGGGCTGCAATCGGTAGCGATCGCCCCCTTCTTCGTAGCGGTTGATCAGGAAACGATCTTGGATTTCCTCCGCCAGCCGCACCTCGACGGTGCGGGCCGTATCGCGCAAAGCCGCCAGCAATATGAAAACAGTGGTCAAACGCTGCTGACCATCGATCAACAGGTATTTGCTCACGCCTTGGGGCACCGAAGAAGTGGGCATGGTGACCATGGAACCCATGAAGTGAGGCCGGGGATTTTCCTCGGCGTGCAGCGTCATCAAGTCGTCCCACAGGGCTTGCCACTCGGACTTTTTCCAACTGTAGGTGCGCTGAAATAGGGGAACCAGGTATTGTTGGGTGCCCTCAATGATTTTTTGCAGCTTGGTTTCAGAGGCTTGCATGTTCCCAGAGGGGTGTTGGCCCCCTCAATTGTAGGCTACAGACCCCGCAACAGGTAAACCGTGCAGCTATCCGCCACCAAAGCGATCGCAATTAGGGTAAACACCCCCCAAGATTCGCCAAAACCGAAACTCAAAAACTTCAACGCAACGGAAACTGCCGCACCGCTGGCGTAGGGCTGACCGCTCAACCCCATGGCGATCGCCCAGACTCCCCAAGCCAAACCCAAAGCGACCAATTTGCCCAAAACCTTGTTCACTTCACACCCACCGTCCTACTACCAACCGCACCGAACCATCCGCCAGGGTCTCTTCTTGCTCAACCGTAAATCCTTGGGCGGCCGCACTCTGCCGCAACGCCTTGTAAGCATAACGGCGGGTCACATCGGCCAAAAAACGCTTCTCGTCGATCCGGGCTCCCCAAAAATCCGCCACCAGGGCGTAGCCTTGCTCTTGCTTCTGAAACCCCAGATCGTAGCCGTTCTCTTGACGAATCACAAAATCGGCTTTGGTGGTGAGACCAGCATAGCCCCGCACCATCCCCTCTCGGTCGTAGGCATACCCCAACTCCGTCAGGGTTTCCGCCAACAAATCGCTGTTCTCGATGTCTACGCTCACGGTGGTAAAGTGCGACATGGCCCTGCCTCCTATCCTTGTCCCATCCTAATACTCGTAGGTCCAGATTGCCCAGCCCCTGGCACTTGGCGTAATCAGGTAGCGCTCGCTCAGCCGCCGGGCAATTTTTTCGGTGGTCATCCAATCGGCCTCAAACCGAAAAAAGCTGTAGTACTCCCCGCGATACTCCACCGCCGGCACCGGGCGATCGTGGTCGGGGATGCGGATATGGCAGCGGCGGATCGGCTCCAGCTTGACCACAAACGATTGGGGCGACGATGGATCGGCCATAGGGATCTTCTTGGTTATCGTCGGCTATTTTACGATTTTTTCACGGGCAACGACTTGGTTTTCCAACACCAGCAGATCCATTTGCGTCCGCTGGAAACAGGCGATCGCCTCGGCGGGGCGGCACACAACGGGTTCGTTTTCGTTGAGGGAGGTATTGAGCAGGAGGGGAATGCCGGTGCGATCGGCGAAAGTGCGGATCAGTTGCCAGTAGCGGGGATTGGTGCGCCGCGAAACGGTTTGCAGGCGACCGGTACCGTCCACATGGGTCACGGCGGGAATCAAATCCTGTTTGTCGGGGCGTACCGGCAACACTTTTTCCATGAAGGGCACGGCGGTGGGATGCTCAAAGAAATCCGCCACGTGTTCTTCGAGGATGCTGGGGGCAAAGGGCCGGAACAGTTCGCGGAATTTGATGCGGGCGTTGATGATGTCCCGCATGTCGGCCCGTCGGGGATCGGCCAACAGGGAACGGTGCCCCAGGGCCCGGGCCCCAAACTCCATGCGTCCCTGAAACCATCCCACCACTTTGCCTGCCAACAGGGCATCCACGATCGCCGCAAACAATTCGGGGTCTTCGTAGCGGTGGGCCGTCAACCCGGCTTCGGCGATCGCCTGCGCACAGTCGGCATCGGTGAAGGCGGGCCCCCAATCGGCTCGCTCCAATCGAAATTGCCGGGGCTGCTCCAACAGGCGGTGCCACACATAAAAAGCGGCCCCGATGCAGGTACCGTTGTCGGCGGCCCCCACCGGCACATACACTTCCTGAAACGGCGTGTGTTGGGAAATTTTGCCGTTGGCCACCGAATTCATGGCTACACCCCCTGCCAGACAAAGGCGATCGCAGGGATAGCGCCGGTGCAAGTCCCGCAGGGCCGCAAACACAACTTCTTCGGTGACAGCCTGCAACGAAGCCGCCAGGTCGTGATGGCGTTGGGTGAGTTCCTCTTGGGGGGAGCGGGCGGGCCCCAACAACCGGATCAATTCTTCGCTGTGGAAGGGGTGCACCACCGGCACTCCCCCATCCCAAGTCATGGCGCTGGCCTGACGGTGATGGGTAAAATAATCGAGATTGAGGGCGATCGCGCCGTTTTCCCAGGCAATGAGCCGCCGCATCGCTTCGAGGTAGGTGGGCTGACCGTAGGGGGCCAACCCCATCACCTTGTACTCGTCGCCGTAGTTGGGAAATCCCAGGTAGAGGGTCAGGGCGTTGTAAAGGTACCCCAACGAATGGGGAAAATGGGTGCGCTGAAAATACTGGAGCCGTTGCCCTTCCCCCGCCCCCAACACCAAGCTGACAAAATCCCCCATGCCGTCCACCGACATCAGGGCAGCTTTTTCAAAGGGAGATAGAAAAAAAGCCAACGCCAAATGGGTGGAATGGTGCTCCAGGTTGTGGATTTTGGCGGAAACGTCGGCGGTGCCCAACGCTTGGGAGAGGTGATCCTGCAGCGAGGCGATCGCCTGTTGCCGACGGGCCCGATCGCGCAAACCCGGAAAGGCGGGATGTTGGAGAGCAAACCAGGCTTTGGGGCCCAGATTGGCCTTGGGGTTGGCTGACAGGGCCACATGGTGCAAATCTTTGGGGGCGACCCCGCCCACTTCGAGGCAATAGCGGATCGCTTGCTGGGGGAACCCCGCCCAGTGCTTGATGCGGGTGAACCGCTCCTCTTCGACCGCCGCCACCAATTGCCCGTCCTGCACCAGACAGGCCGCCGCGTCGCCGTGAAACGCATTGATGCCCAAAATCGAAATTGGTTTGCCCATGGTGCCGTCCTGCTCGCCCTTCCTATCCTGCCACGGTAGGACGCTTGACTTTACCTTTTGCTCCTAGAATAGGAGGTGACTCCCGTTACATTTGTTTACGTTATGGCGCGATCGCACCTGCCCACGTTGTACCGCTATTTGCGGCCCCATATCCGGCCGTTGGCGTGGGGGACGCTCGCCCTGTTTGGCGCCAATGCTTTGGGCACCTATTTGCCCTGGTTGTTGCGGCGGGCGGTGGAAGCCCTGCGGGTAGATTTTTCGGCGGCCCAGGCGGGGCGGTACGCCCTGGAAATTTTGCTCCTGGCGACGGTGATGTGGGGCATCCGCATTGCCTCGCGGCTGTCATTGTTTGGCATTGGCCGGGCCGTAGAAGCCGACCTCAAACAGGAATTGTTCGAGCATTTGTTGCGGTTGCCCCCCAGTTATTTTGGGGTGCGATCGGCGGGGGATTTGATTGGGGTCAGCACCAGCGATGTGGAAAACATTCGGCGGATGTTGGGGTTTGCCCTCCTCAGTTTGATCAACACCGTGTTTGCCTACGCCTTGACCTTGCCGACGATGTTGGCGATCGATCCATGGCTGAGTTTGGTGGCGATCGCCCCTTACCCACTGATGTTGTGGATCACCAAATCCTTTAGCGGGCGGTTGCAGGAAGAACAAGTAACCGTACAAGAACGTTTGTCCGATCTCAACACATTGTTGCAGGAAGACATCAGCGGCATCGTGCCCATCAAGACTTATGCCCAAGAAGCCCATGAATGGGAGGCTTTCGGCGAAGTGAACCGGCAATTGTTGGGGGCCAATTTGGCGTTGGCCCGCACCCGCAACTTGCTGTTTCCGATTTTGGGGGGGGATTGCCAGCTTCAGTTTGTTGGCGTTGCTCTGGTTTGGTGGGGAGAAGTTGGCCGATGCCACCAGCGGGTTTCAGGTAGGAGATTTGCTGGCGTTGATTGTGTTGGTGGAGCGGCTGATTTTCCCGACGGCGTTGCTGGGGTTCACCATTACGGTGTACCAGCGGGGCCAGGTCAGCATCGACCGCATCGAAGCGGTGTTGGAGGAGCCCCCGGCAATCGACGATCGCCAGACCCAAGTCCCTACGGCCCCCGGTTCCGGCCATCTTGCCGTTCGCGATTTGGCGTTTACCTATGCGGGAACCAAACAACCGACCTTGCGGGGGGTGACCCTCGAAATTGCCGCCGGCGAAACTTTGGCCTTGGTGGGGCCGGTGGGTGCGGGCAAATCGACCCTGGCCCAGTCCCTCACCCGTTTGGTGACGGTGCCGCCAAACACCATCTTTCTGGACGGCACCGACATCACCGAATTGCCGGTGGCCTACCTGCGATCGCGCATCGCCTACGTGCCCCAAGACAGCTTCTTGTTCAGCACCACAATCCGCGACAACTTGCGCTATGGTCGGCCCGGAGCCCCCGACAGCGCCGTGGAAGGGGCGGCGGCCCAATCTCGCATTCAAGGAGACATTCTCACTTTTCCCCAACGCTACGAAACGGTTGTGGGGGAACGGGGGATCACCCTGTCGGGGGGGCAGCGGCAACGTACTGCCTTGGGTCGGGCCCTGTTGGTGGATGCCCCCATTTTGTTGTTGGACGACGCGCTTTCCAGTGTGGACAACCAAACGGCCACCGAGATTTTGTCCGAACTGCCCCGCCACAAAACCGTGATTTTCATCACCCACAAACTGGCGGCGGCGGCGTTGGCGGATCGCATTGCCGTGATGGATCAAGGGCAAATCGTGGCGATCGGCACCCACGACCGTTTGTTGCAAACCTCACCGCTGTACCAAAAACTCTGGCAACAGTACGAATTGCAAGAACTAACCGCTTAAATGGCTTCGACTGCCAAGTCGCCCATCTCCTGGGGGTGCCTTTTGTGGTGGAACAGGATAACCGCCTAACCCAGTGGACATAGCTCTCTTCGGTACTGTAGCTGCAATGCTTAGCTCGCAAGATGTCCCGCAGTGGATCCAGAAATTTTCGCTTGGGTGCCGAATCACTCATAGCTCGTTTCTGAGCCGCCCAACAACATGCTACAGTAGGCGCTACACCTCTAAAAGTCTCGTTTCCGGGAATCTTGTCCGTGTGCTAGGCGGTCGTAACGCTTTGTTACAACTATTGCCCATCAAGGAAAAACTTGGCGTGTTAGGCTGCAAAGCCCTCGATTTCGTCTGCGCCGCCTTGACTGCTTCACTAACCCGGGGTAAATTGGCGTAGAGCCATGAGTCGTCACGACTTTTGCGCATTTTTTGCTCAATGTGTTATGCGGTGACCTGCCGCATAAACCTTAGTTAGACCACCATTAAACTAAACAATGAGGAGTAGCATTTTTTCAAATGACGATTACTTTCTTTGAACTTTTAGGTTCAGTAATTAAGCGTGAAATCAACTTTATAGCAGGTCACTTAAACAAGTCAGTAGATGAAATATACGAGCTTATCGTGGAAGAGGCTGAACGTAATCAAGCGGAATGGTACTCTAACCGAGTTCCCAGTTTAAATTACCACTCTCCTGCTTGCCGACTCGCTTATCTGTATATTGTTGCTGCTGCTAATTCCAGTACCTTTCAGCATGTTCTCGAATCTAATCAAGACTTATACCAATATGGTTTAGGAATTGCAAAGGAGCGTCATGAAATAAGGATTTGTGCTTTTGGTGCTGGACCAGGTACAGAGTTGTTGGCAATGTCAAAGTTTTTCGCCCAACAAAATCTTGGACATAGTGTTAGCGTAGACTTTCAATTGCTTGACAGAGTTGAGGAATGGATGAGTTCCTGGCACGGGATACGGGATCAGATTAATGATTCTTTCAGAAATTTATATGGACCGAATCGATCTGAATGGCCCATGATACCGTCAGGTAATTTTTTGGCTTGCGATGTTACCCAGCTAGATCGAATTCCTTATCTTGGTAATGTTTGGGGACAAGACATATATGTAATAAACTTTTTGCTGTCCGAGGTGTTTAACGATGATCCAGGATTAAGAGCCTTCTTAAGTAAAGTCGCTGAATTTGCACCTTCTGGTGCACGATTTGTATTTATAGAGAGACGCGGCTATATGTGGCAAAGCCGCATGGCTAACATTGCCGAAGAATCAGGATTATTACTTTCAGCCTTTACAGAATCTCAAGGCAGACTTGAAGAAGATCCGCTAGCATTAGGAGATGTATACGATGTTCTTCAAGGTGAAAGGAAACCGCGCTTGAACTGGAATGTAGTCTACAGCATTGGAGTTAAGCAGTGAACTGAAACCAAGCAGTGAGCCAAACCAAACTTTCTTATGCTTTATGGAATATGATAGCGACGCACAACTGTCTCTTAGTCTTTGGAATGAGGCGGAGATATTTCCATCTTTAGAGCTCAAGTCTCTCTCTATTCCTGATGCGGAAGTCGAGTTATATTCGAGTTGCTTTTCTGGTAACGAGAACGATAAAATTTTTCAAAAGCTTTTGTCGCAAGTTTGTTGGAAGCAAGAAAAAATCAAATGCTATGGGAAGGAATTAGATTTGCCAAGATTGACTGCGTGGTATGGAGATACTGGCAAACGGTATGTTTACTCAAGAATAGCTATGGAGCCAAAACCTTGGATACCAGTATTACTCCATATAAAAAGTCGAGTTGAAGATATAGCTCAATTCTCATTTAACAGTGTTCTTCTTAATCTTTATCGAGATGGTCGAGATAGTATTGCATGGCATAGTGATGATGAGCCAGAACTAGGGAAGCAACCAGTTATAGCTTCTCTTAGTTTTGGAGGAGAGAGGAAGTTTCAACTCAGGCATAAGGTTAAAAAGCAGCAGGAGAAAGTAGAGCTTAATTTAACTCATGGTAGTCTCTTAATTATGAAAGGTAAGACTCAGGAATATTGGCAGCATCAGATACCTAAAACTTCAAAGCCTGTAATGCCAAGAGTAAACTTAACTTTTAGATTCATAGATTAGTAGTTGTTACCCCTCTCCAGAATTAGATGGTTCTAGCGGTCTAACAATTCGGGTGCAGCGGATTGACCAAAGCCGCTTGGGTAGGATGCAAAGGTATTGGCAACCGCTGACCCGAAACGTTAGGACATCGAAGGAAAACGGGGTTTGGGGGCTGCGCCCCCAGTCAGGGGCCTCACCCCTGCACCCCATCCTAACCAAGTTATTTAAAGCTACAAAAAAAGCGGGTAGTGGGAATCGAACCCACAACTACAGTTTGGAAGACTGTGGTTTTACCACTAAACTATACCCGCAGGTGCAGTCGGAGCATCGTAACATATCTTCGCCGCAAATCCCAAAGAACTGGTATCCTGACGGGTTGCAACTTCAAGGGGGAAACATGGCAGCAGCAGGGCCGGTGGCGGTGGTAACGGGAGGGTCGCGGGGCATTGGCCGGGCGATCGCCGAAGCTTTGGGGGCGGCAGGAGCGCGGGTGGTGGTCAACTATGCGCGATCGCCCGAGGCGGCGACGGCGGTGGTCGAGTCTTTGCGGGCAGCGGGGGCCGAGGCTTTGGCCGTGGGGGCCGACATGGCCCAGGAAGTCGGGGCCGCGGCTTTGGCGGAGCAAACCATGGCCGCCTGGGGACAAATTGACATCTGGGTGAACAACGCCGGCATTACCCGAGACACCCTGTTGTTGCGGATGAAGCTGGAGGATTGGCAAGGGGTCATCGACCTCAACTTGACCGGGGTGTTTTTGGGCACGCGGGCGGCGGCCAAAATCATGCTCAAGCAGAAATCGGGGCGAATTGTGAACATTGCCTCGGTGGCGGGGTTGGTGGGGAACGCCGGTCAGGCCAACTACAGCGCCGCCAAAGCGGGGGTGGTGGGCTTCAC
>JAAUUG010000065.1 GCA_012031195.1 Oscillatoriales cyanobacterium SM2_1_8 | reverse complement strand
GCGACCAACGGCAGCGCATTTCCCAAATGCTGGAGCGGTTTTGCAACTTGCCGGATTATTACGGCCCCCCGTGGAAACTGCGGCGCACCTTCGAGAAGGTTCATGCCCAGCGGGTCTCGGCGTGGTTTACGGAAAGCGCGGGACGGGGAACCCTGCGGGCCCTGGGTACCCGTTTGCAAAACATTTTGTTGGCGTCGGCGGCGGTATCGGTGTTGCACGAGCTTTACGGCGAGAAGTTGCGGGTGTTGGTGCTGGCTTCGTCGCCGGAACGGTTGGGGGAATGGCGGCGAGGATTTCAGGATTGTTTGGGGCTGACCCGCGAACATTTTGGCGTAGACAAGGGCATCACCTTGTTTGAAGACCCGGAACCGCTGCTGTCTCGGGGCGATCGCCTCCTCAAGGAAAACCTCTTGCCGTTGGCGATCCTCGATGAAGCCGAAGAGTTGGTGCCGGTGGAGGTGCTGCGGTTGCCCATGGTGTTGGCGTTTTGCCGGGAAGGGCGGGAGCCCGTGGCGCAGGAGCGGGGGCGAGCGGTCGAGGACAATTGGGACTTTTGAGGGGGAGCAACGGGGTGGCGACGGGTGGTCAGGGGCCCCTGGCGGGTCAGCTTTTGGATCGCCGCTACCAGCTCACCGGTCGGTTGGGCGAGGGGGGATTTGCCACGACCTACTTGGCCGTAGACATCCGATTGCCCGGCCATCCCCAATGTGTGGTCAAACATTTGCGGGCGATCGCCGATCCGGTTTTGCATCGCCAGGCTTTGCAGTTGTTTCGGACCGAAGCCGAAGTGTTGCAGTTGTTGGGGCGACACGATCGCATTCCCCAGCTCTACGCTTTTTTTGAGGAAAGGGGGGAGCTCTACTTGGTGCAGGAGTACATCGAGGGGCAAACCCTGGCGGAGGAGTTGGCGGCGGTAGAAAGTTTCAGCGTTGCCAACACGGTGGCGTTGCTGAACGACGTGGTGACGGTGTTGCAGGCGGTGCATGCCCAGGGCTGGATTCACCAAGACATCAAACCGGCCAACCTGTTGCGGCGGCAATACGATGGGGCGATCGCCCTGTTGGATTTCGGCAACGCCAAATTTTTGCCGGCGGTGGTGGAGACCCTGCCCGATGACATGATTCCTCTGGGCACCCCAGGCTATGTTCCCCCCTGAGCAGGCGGCGGGTTGCCCCACCCCGCAAAGCGATCTGTATGCGGCGGCCGCGGTGGCCCTGCAAGCCCTCACCGGAACTCACCCGACGGCGTTTCCGCGGGACGAACAGGGTCGGGTTTTTGGGACGAGGCTTGGCCCAAGGAACCGGAACTGCGGCGCATTTTGCTGCGGGCATTGGACCCTTCCCCCCCGCCGTCGTTATCCCAACACGGCCGCCCTCCTGGCCGATTTGACCGCGTTGCCCTATCACCCCGCCCCGCCCCCGATCGTCGTGCCCCACCCGATTCGGCCCCGTTGGCTTCTCTCGGCGGTTTTGGCAGGCTTGGGTGGGTTGGGGGCCGCGATCGCCGGGCAGTGGTCGCCGGCCCCCACGGCGCCGCCCTTGACCGTCGCCCTGCAACAGGCTTTGGCACGGCAACAATGGGCAGAAGCCGATCGCCTCACGTCGGCATGGCTGGCGGAGCCCCAGTTGTTCCTCAACGGCCAAATTCGTGCGACCTGTACCGAGGTGCGGGAGGTCGATCGCCTGTGGCAAGAAGCTTCGCAGGGACGCTTGGGGTTTACCCCGCAGCTCCGGGTTTGGCGTCAGGCTCCCTCCCCAACCGCAGCGGCGATCGCCCTGGGCTGGCAAGACGGGCAGGGAAGGGCGCTGGTGGCGACCCGCTACGATCGATCGCAAGCCCGCTGGGTGTATGCGTTGCTGCCCCAGTTCCAAAATCCGCCGGTGGGGCACCTTCCCTACACGTTTCGGGAAAGCGAACGGCTTCGCCCCCGTTGGCATGACGGGTTGATCGCTTGTTTGGGTGGGTAAAGGGGCTATCCTAGAACCAGCAAGCGAGGCAGGATGATGCCGGAATATTCCGAACGCAAACGCGACCTGTTGGCGGCGATCGCCCGCACCGAGCGGGGTCTCCACATTCGTCCCGAGCAGTTGCCAGGGATCTGGTCGGCCGTGACCCAGTTGGAATCGGTCAACCCCACCCCCCGTCCGGTGGCCTTGCCGGTGAAATTGGCGGGGTTGTGGCAATTGGTTTTCACCACCAGTTTTTATGTGTTGCGGCTGGGGCGGGTGCCAGGGGTGCGCCTGGGCGAGGTGTATCAGTATTTTTCCCCCGACCTGACCCACTTGGTGAATGTGGCCGAGTTGATGCCGCCGCTGTCTTTTTTGAACGGGATTGTGGCGGTGTCGGGGCGCCTGGAATCGGTGTCGGCGGTGCGGGTGGGGGTCACTTTTGAACGGGCCGCCACCGGCCCCAAAGGTTTTTTGAGGTACACCGACCCCGAAACCTTCGCAGCCCGCCTGATCGTTGGCGAAGACCTCCCCAGTGTGCCGTTGCCCTCCCAACGCCGCCCGCTCCCCTGGTTGGACACCACCTACCTGGATGAAGATTTGCGCATTGGCCGGGGCGATCGCGGCAGTGTGTTTGTCCTTACGCGGGTACGATCCTAAATTGGACGGGGGCTTGGTGAGAATTGGTTTTAAGGTTGGCGCCGGATTGCGATCGTCGGGTTGATTTGCGGCCATTCGCCGTCTGGGTGATAGAGTAGGAAAATTCCCAGAGCTTCGATCGCCCACCCTTGGTGCTTGCAGGGCCATGGAATCCACACCGCCACCCAACCAACCGGCCCCATCCCAACCGCCAGGGGGCAATCCCCACGGGTCGGGTCGAGCTGCGCGCCCCTCCCCCTTGGCGGTTCCCCGCGCCCCCCCAGTGCGGCCGATTATCGAATTTCGCCCTTGGAGCTGGTCAAACAACGGGCCCCAGCGCCCCAACAAGCGCCCGATGTGGGGGGGGCCACCGCCCTGTTGGCCGAGTTTGACGCGGCCGAACGCTCGGAAGATTTTTCGCGGGTGTTGCAGAAGCTGATTCGCTCCCGCCACAATTTTGTGCCCGAACTTTTGCAACGGTTGGGACAGGGGGATTTGGCGATCGCCAAAAAGTCGGCATTGGCATTGGGGTATTTGCGATCGCCCCAAGCGGTGCCGGCCCTGCAAAAAGCGGCGGTGCATCCCAAACGGTTGTTGTTCCCGCAGGCGACCACGGCCCTCAGCCACATTGGCACCCCGGATGCGGTCAAAGCCTTGGTGGAGCTTTTGCGGACGGGATCGCCAAATGTCCAGGCGGCGGCGGCCAAAGCCTTGGGTCGCAACAGCTTGCCGGCGGTCTCGCCGTTGGTGGATGCCCTCAAGCGCAGCGATGACTTGGTCAAGGTTCATGCGGCCCACTCTTTGGGGCAAATTGCGTCGCCGTTGGCCGTCACCGCCCTGGTGAACACGCTGGTGCATCCCTCGAAGGTGTTGCGGTTGGAAGCGGCTTGGGCGTTGGGGCAAATTCGCTCGCCGTTGGCGGCCTATCCCCTGGCGGCGTTGCTGACCGATCGCGATGTCGGCATTCAGTCGCAGGCGGCCCAGTCCCTGAAGCAAATTGGCGCTCCGGCCCTGCCGGCCTTGACCGAAATGCTGAGCAATGCCGCCAGCAACACCCGGGCCGTGGCGGTACGGACGTTGGGGCAAATGGGGCTGATCGAAGCGGTGCCCCTGTTGATCAAGGTTTTGGCCGAAGACGATTTGCCGTTTGTGCGCTGCGATGCGGCGACAGCGCTGGGGGACATTGGTTCCTACGAGGCGGTGTTTGCCCTGAGCCAGCAATTGGCCGGGGGCGATCGGGGGGTGCAAGGGTCGGCCGAGCGGGCTCTGCGTCGCATTGATTCGGTGGAAGCACGGCAGGCACTGGCGACCTATCAACGCACCTTGGCGGTACCCGGGTACGCGGTGGCAGTCCGCCCCAACCTCGAAGACAACGAAGACGTTACCCTGCTGCAATGGTGAAGGCTACAAATTTTCCGGTACGGGGTCGTAGCCGCCGGGATGGCCGGGATGGCACCGACTGAGGCGGCGGAGGGCTAACCCCAAACCGGCCCCTGCGCCAAATTTTTGAATGGCCTCTTGGGCGTATTGGGAACAGGTCGGGTAAAACCGACACTTTGGCCCCAGCAGCGGCGACAGCAACACCCGGTAGGCGGCAATCATGCCCAACAACAAAACCTTCATGGCAACAACTTCTCGATAGAAATTTGGCAGATAAGGTTGACCCCGTCCAGGTTTCTTATCGTCATTTTAATTAAAACCGACACGGTTTTTTCCTGCCCAACGAAAGTCTAATAGAACCAATACGGGGCTTCGCCCCTGCGACCCGACTTGTTTTGTCTCGTCGCTATGCAAAACAGCTACACAGGCGCATTCTTAATTAAAACGACTATATTTACAGCTATACAAGAATCAAGATGGAATTGCGAGGGGGCATGTACGACGGGATTGTGGTGGGAGCCGGGCCGGCAGGGGGGGCTGCCGCGTACCATTTGGCAAAGGCCGGGCGCAACGTGTTGTTGTTGGAGCGGGAGACTTTGCCCCGGTACAAGCCCTGTGGGGGTGGGGTCTCGCCCCAAGTGCAGCAGTGGTTTGATTTTGATTTTGCGCCGGCGATTTCCCTCACCGTGCAACAGATTCGCTACACCTGGCAGGGCGGCGATCCCCAAACCGCCCCCCTCGAAACCCGCGAACCGGTATGGATGGTACGGCGCAACGTGTTTGACCATTTTTTGGTGCAACAGGCCCAAAAACAGGGGGCAACCGTGCGCGATCGCGCCGTGGTGACCGGTCTGCAACGCCGCGGCGATCGCTGGTGGGTGCAGTTGGAAGGGGGCGAAGAGGTGGCCGGCCGGTTTTTGGTCGGGGCCGACGGCGCCCGGGGCTCGACCGCCAAGTGGTTGGGGTTCAAAGAGCGCAAACGGCGGATGGGGGCTGCGTTGGAAGTGGAAGCACCGGCCGCCAACCACGACACCAGCGCCGCCCACTTTGACTTTGGGGCGATCGCCAATGGGTACATCTGGAATTTCCCCAAGGTGGATGGATATTCCATTGGCAGCGGCACGTTTTTGGGCGGCGAAAAACAAAACCTCAAGGAAATTGCCGCGCAATACGCCCAAACCTTTGGCATCGAAACCAGCACCATGACCCAATACGGCCATCCCCTGTGTTTGTGGGACGGGCCGCAAAAATTGCACACCGAAGGGGCCCTGTTGGCGGGGGAGGCGGCCTGCGTGGTCGATCCATTCACGGCGGAGGGCATCCGTCCGGCTTTGTTGACGGGCATGTTGGCGGCCCAGGCCCTTGATCGAGCGTTGGCCGGAGATCACGCCGCCTTGGCTTGGTACAGCGACGAAGTGCAGCGGCAATGGGGCGAAGACATGGAGTGGGCCAAACGGATTGCGGCGGTCTTTTATCGGGTGCCGGGGTTTGCCTACAAAGTGGGGGTGAAACGGCCGGCGGCCACCAAACGCATGGGGCAAATTTTAAGCGGTGAATTGCGGTACCGCGATGTTGCGGGGGCGGCGGTCAAGCGGCTGACCCAAGGTCTTTTGCCGGGATTGCGGTAGGAAGCAGCCATGGAAACCTCCCTCGGACAAGAGCAATTGGGGCAATGGCGGCAACAGGCGGCGGCGAGTTTGCGGTTTTTGGTCCCGAAAATAGGGGGGAATGCCTCGACACCCCAGGATGAAGCGGTGGACGACTTGATCCGCACCCTGCGGAACTTGCCGGCCCGTCCCCCCAACCGTCCTCCCTATGGCGGATTGTTTCCACCGGCTTCCCTCACCGCTTGGCGCCAGCAGGCCGCCAACCTTTTGTTTTCCCTGGTGCAGGGGCTGCCCATCGGCGACGAACACCCCCTCGATCCCGAAATCGACGATGCGTTGCGGGCCCTCAGCCGTCTGCCCCCCCGTCCCCCCAATCGCCCCCCCTACGCGGGGTTGTTTCCGTCGGCTTCCCCGACCCAATGGCGACAACAAGCGGGCGATCGCCTCTTGCCGCTTTTGACCGGCCTGACGGGCAATTTGGGGCCCAAGACGAAATTCGCCGACAGCCTGCTGCGGAGTTTGCGGGGGTTGCCGCTCCGGCCGTTGGATCGTCGCCCCTACGAAGGATTGTTGACTGCGGGCACCCTGACGGAACAACGGCGGTTTGTCGGGCAGCAACTGCAACGGCTGGTGCGGGAATTGACCGGGGGAGAATTGCCGGTGGATGCCGAAATCGATCGCACCCTGCGCCTGTTGAACGGATTGCCGCCGCGGCCGGTTGGGCAGCCCCCCTACGTCGGGTTGTACCCCCCTGCCACTCCCGATTTGCTCACCCAAACCCAGCTCCAGGCGATCGCCCCGGCGACCCCTGCCCCCAACTCGCGCGATTTTTGCCCCACCTCAACCGCACCCTGCGGGAGTACCAAATCGACACCCCGTTGCGCATCGCCCATTTTTTGGCCCAGATTGCCCACGAGAGCGACGGGTTTAACACCGCCGAAGAATACGCTTCCGGTGCCGCCTACGAAGGTCGGCTCGACCTGGGGAACACCCAACCGGGGGACGGTCGCCGCTTCAAGGGCCGGGGATTGATTCAGGTTACGGGCCGGGCCAACTATGGCGAGGCCGGTCGCGCCCTTGGTGTCGATCTGTTGAACAACCCGACCCGGCTGGCCGAAGCCGACTTGGCCACCCGCAGCGCCGGTTGGTTTTGGCAAAGCCGTCGCCTCAACGCCCATGCCGATCGCGATGACATTTATACCGTCACCCGTCGCATCAACGGCGGTTACAACGGCCTCGCAGACCGCCAAAACTACCTTGCCCGCGCCAAACGGGTTTTGCCCCCAGCCTAAGCCTGACCAAAACCACCTCTGGCTCCCCTGTCCGGAGAAGGGGTTAGAGGATGAGGTTAAGCAAGAAACCGAGACTGGGGGCAAAAATTTGAGGGAGATCATGTAGGACAAGGGGGCAACACCTGCCCCCTCGCCGCCAACCGCACTAACCGATCACGCCGGCCAAGTTCACGTCGCTTTCGTCGATCATGGTTTGCAGCTCTTCGGCATCGATGGTTTCCCGCTCCACCAGGGCTTGGGAAATGCGATCCAAAATGCCCCGGTTTTGGGTCAAAATCGCTTTCGCCATCGTGTAGGCCCGATCGACCAACTTTTTGACTTCTTCATCCATGGTGGCGGCGGTTTCTTCCGAAAAATCCCGCTCGGCCCCCAACTCCCGGCCCAAAAACATGTTCCCCGAAGCGCGCCCCAAGGCCACCGGCCCCAGCACGTCGCTCATGCCAAACCGGGCGATCATCTGCCGAGCAATGCGAGCCACCTGCTGCAAATCGCTGGAAGCCCCCGTCGTCACCTCCGCGTCGCCAAAGACAATCTCTTCGGCAACCCGACCGCCCAAAGCCACCGCCATTTGGTTTTGGAGGTAGGTTCGGCTTTGCATCCGCTCTTCGGTGGGCAAGAACCAGGTCAATCCCCCGGCCCGACCCCGGGGCACGATCGTGACTTTCTGCACCGGGTCGTAGTCGGGCAGCAGCGCCCCCACCAAAGCGTGGCCCGCTTCGTGGTAAGCCACCAACTTTTTGCGCTTTTCGCTCATCACCCGGTCTTTCTTTTCCGGGCCCACCAACACCCGATCCACCGCATCGTTGATCTCGTCCATCGAAATTTCGGTCAGGCTGCGCCGCGCTGCCAAAATCGCCGCTTCGTTCAGCAGGTTGGACAAGTCCGCACCGGTAAACCCAGGGGTTCGCCGCGCAATTTTCTCCAAGTCCACATCCTTGCTGAGGGTCTTGCCCCGGGCGTGCACGCTCAAGATTTCCAGACGACCGGCAAAATCGGGGCGATCGACCACCACTTGGCGATCGAACCGGCCGGGTCGCAACAACGCCGCATCCAAGACGTCCGGCCGGTTGGTGGCCGCTACAATGATGATGCCCGTGTTCCCCTCAAACCCGTCCATTTCGGTCAACAGTTGGTTGAGGGTCTGCTCCCGTTCGTCGTTGCCGCCCCCGAGACCGGCCCCCCGCTGCCGTCCCACCGCATCGATTTCGTCGATGAACACAATGCAGGGCGCGTTGGATTTGGCTTGCTCAAACAGGTCGCGGACGCGGGAAGCCCCCACCCCCACAAACATTTCTACAAATTCCGACCCGGAAATGCTGAAGAAGGGTACCCCCGCCTCGCCGGCCACCGCCCGCGCCAACAGGGTTTTGCCCGTGCCGGGCGGGCCCACCAACAACACCCCTTTGGGGATTTTTGCCCCCACCGCCGTAAAGCGATCCGGGTTTTTCAGGAAGTCCACCACTTCCACCAATTCCAGTTTCGCCTGTTCTACCCCCGCCACATCGGCAAAGGTGACCTGGGTTTGGGGCTCCATCTGCACCCGCGCCCGCGATTTGCCGAAGTTCATGGCTTGGCTGCCGGGGCCCACCTGCGCCCGCCGCAACAAAAAGAACAACCCCACCAACAACAACACCGGCAACACAAAGCTGCTCAGGGTCTGTACCACGGCACCGTCGTTCCGCCGGGCCGCCACATCAATCTCAATGCCCTTTTCCGTCAAAATTTTCACAAATTCGGGGTCGTTGGGCAGGTTCACCCGCACCCGCTTCTTGCCTTCGGGCCCGCTGCTCGGTACCGTCACCTCCGCCCACGTCCGATCCGGGCTCAGCACCACCCGCGAGACCCCCTGGCGGTTTTGCACCGCATCCAACAATTGGCTGTAGCGCCACTCTTCCTGCGGCGGCGATTGCCCTTCCAGCAGGGCCGATCCCAAAAACAACACGACCGCTACCAAAAAGGCGTAGAGCGCATAGCTCCGCCACCGCTTGTTGTTATTGTTCTTTTTCATGGAGTTCCTCGTTAATGGCCAGTGCGGGTCTGGGTACCCCGGCCGGTTTTGTGAATTTATGTAACTTAGTGTTAAGTATAGCCGGAAGCGGGGGGGCGGGGTTACTCGTCGTCGTAGTCCACTTCGACGATTTCCAGATCCTGTTTGGTACCCACAAAGGGGTTGTCTTCGGTGAGAAAGAGGAGGCAATGGCATTCCTTGCGCTCGCGCATGGGGACGCAGGGGCAGTTCCAGTAGGTGTTTTCGACTTCGGCCTGCTTGTCTTCGTAGTAGCGGCAGGGGCAGAGGGGGGCGCCGAGGTCGTCCTTGTGTTTGGCCAAGCCTTCGATGACGGCGTTGGTGATTTTGGGATCGGAGCAAAAGTAGGTGCCGGTGCGCTTGGCGTAGGTCTCGGCAAATTTGCGCATGGCTTCAAAGCTTTTGTTGCTGGCTTTGTTTTTGCCGCGATCGCTTTCGGTGGAGGCAGTTTGGGTCATGAAGGGTCATTTTGCGACAGGATTGGCATCAGTGTAGCGCTTTCTGGGGTAGATATACTGGGGTAGCACAGTAAGGAACCTGAGCAATGGTGGTGGCAGTGGAGGGTTTGGTGGGCCCGGACATTTTCAAACCGGCTCGGTATTTGGGGAACGAACACGGGGCGGTGCGCAAGCCTTGGGCGGGGGCCCGGTTGCGGTGGTGCCTGACCTACCCCGAGGTGTACGAGGTGGGGGCTTCCAACCTGGGCCATGTGATTTTGTACAGCATTTTGAACGATCGCCCCGATTGGCTGTGCGATCGCGCCTATTTGCCGGGGCCGGATTTGGCGGCGAAGTTGCGGGCCACGGGCACACCATTGTTTGGGGTGGAGTCGCGACAACCCCTGGCCAATTTTGACATTTTGGGATTTAGCCTCAGCTATGAGTTGGGAGCCACCAACATTCTGGAGATGTTGACGTTGGCGGAGATTCCCCTCACCTGGCAAGAGCGGGAAAATTACGACGGGCCGTTGGTGTTTGCGGGGGGCAAACGGCGACTTCCAATCCGGAACCCTACGGCGATTTTCTGGATTTTGTGGCTTTGGGGGACGGCGAAGAGCTGCTGCCGGAAATTGGCGAGGCGTTGCGGGCGGTTCAAGGCCAATCCCGCTTGGCAAAACTTTTGGCGTTGGCCCAGGTGCCGGGGGTGTACGTACCCCAGTTTTACCGGGTGGAGGCGACGGGGGCGGTGGTGCCAAACCGAGAGGGGGTGCCGGATCGGGTGCGGCGGCGGGTGGCGACCCCTCAACCGGAGAAGGGTTTGCGGTTGGTGCCCATGGTGGAGACGGTGCACGATCGCCTGACGGTGGAGATTCGGCGGGGGTGTACCCGGGGTTGCCGGTTTTGCCAGCCGGGGATGTTGACGCGGCCGGCCCGCGATGTCGATCCCGAGGCGATCGTGGAAACCATTGAAAAGGCGTTGCGGGAGACGGGCTACAACGAGTTTTCCCTGCTGTCTTTGTCCTGCTCGGACTATTTGTCGCTGCCGGCGGTGGGGCTGGCGGTGAAGCAGCGGTTTGGCGATGAGTATGTTTCGTTGTCGTTGCCCAGCCAGCGGGTGGATCGCTTTGACGAAAACATTGCGGCGATTTTGACGGACGAGGGTCGCAAACCCCAAAGTTTGACGTTTGCGCCGGAGGCGGGCACCCAACGGTTGCGGGACGTGATCAACAAGGGGTTGACGGATGAAGAGCTGCTGCGGGGGGTAAAAACCGCCTACGAGCAGGGCTGGGACAAGGTGAAGTTGTATTTTATGGTGGGTCTGCCCACGGAAACCGATGAGGATGTGTTGGGGATTGTACGCACCATCGGTTGGTTGCAGCAGGAATGCCGGTTGCCGGGGCGCAAACGGTTGGATGTGAACGTCACCATTTCCAATTTTACGCCGAAACCCCATACCCCTTTCCAGTGGCACACGGTTTCGACGGCGGAGTTTGTCCGCAAACAGAATTTGTTGAAGGAGGGTTTTCGGTCGTTGCGGGGCACGAAGGTGAACTACACCGATGTGCGCATCTCGGCGATGGAGGACTTTTTGGGCCGGGGCGATCGCCGGTTGGGGCCGTTGATCCGGCGGGCTTGGGAGTTGGGGGCTGGCATGGATTCCTGGTTTGAAAATGCCGAGCGGGCCTTTGGGGCGTGGGCTCAGGCGATCCAGGAAGCGGGGTTGGCCTGGAAGCTGCCGGCCCCCAACGTGGAGGATCCCCTGCCCTGGGATGCGATCGATACGGGCATTGCCAAGGCTTGGTTGCAAAAAGATTGGCAGGAGGCGATCGCCGAGAAGGTGGTGCCGGATTGTTCGTTTCACAGTTGCTATCGGTGCGGGGTGTGCGGCCCCGGTTTTGGTCACAACGTGGTGGCTCCGCCGCCCCCCCTGCCGGATTATGTGCCGCCGGCCCATCCCGGAACCAAACCCCGGGTGCAACGGTTGCAGGTGCATTTTGGCAAGTTGGGGGCGATGGCGCTGATTTCTCACTTGGACTTGATGCGCTATTTTGAGCGGGCCCTGCGGCGGGCGGCGTTGCCGGTGGCCTATACGGGCGGGTTCACCCCCCAACCCCGGCTCTCCCTGGCGGCGGCGTTGTCCTTGGGCTATACCAGTGCCGGCGAGCTCCTGGATCTGGAGTTGACGGAAATCGTTCCCATCCCGGAATTTTGCGATCGCTTGGTGGCACAGCTCGATCCCGATTTGCCGATTTATGGGGTGGTAACTTTGCCCCCCGGTACCGACAACAGCGCCTCCCGGGTGCGGGCCAGCGAATACACCCTCACCCTCCAATCCCCCGGTTGGGACGGGGAAACCTTAGCCCAATCCCTGGACGGGGCGATCGCCCAGGTGTTGCGGGCGGAATCTTTAACCGTGACCGGCACCACCAAAGCCGGCACCCCGGAGACGCGGGAAGTGCGGGGGGATTTGCAAGCGTTGCATCGCCAAGGGGAAACGGCGACCACGGTTCAGGTTCACTACCGGATCGCTTCTCCGCCCAGCCAACGTACCCTGAAACCGGCGGAGGTGGTGACCC
>JAAUUG010000064.1 GCA_012031195.1 Oscillatoriales cyanobacterium SM2_1_8 | reverse complement strand
CGTCGCTATGGTCTACCCACAGCCGGTCAATCAGCTTTAGGTCTTCCCCCGGAAATTTAGTGATGCTGTTATTATCCAGCCAGCCTTGTTCAGTGCGGCTTGCCACCTTCAGCATGAGGGTGCAGGTTAGTTCGTCAGCTTTTTGCCATTGGCGGTCCCGCAGGGCGCGGTCTAGGTCGCTGTAGTCCGTGCCCGTCGTTTGCGAGATAAGAGACGGACGGGCGGGCTGTATTTTTTGCCCTTGGGTAGAAGGAGGGGTAATGGGTTGCTGGCGGTATTGCGGGGGAACGGCTGGAGGCCTCTGGGCTACGGTCGGGTTCAGCGCTGCCAAGACCGCTGCTGCCGATGGGTAACGCTTGGAAAGGGGCAGCACCATCCGATCCAATACTTCCCCCAGTTCCGACCCCACTTTTTTGCCTGCCAGATAGTCCCGCCACACCCACTCCTCATCGAAATTCTTGAGGTTAAAGGGATCGACACCGGTCAGCAAGTGCAAACAGGTCACGCCCAAACTGTACAGGTCGCTGGCAAACACCGCTCTCCCCCGCGTTTGTTCCGGAGCCGTATATTCTGCACTGCCGATAAATGTGCCTGTCTTTTGCAACGCCGTCAGGGATGCTTGCTTTGCTGCGCCGAAGTCCACCAACACCAACTGGCCATCTTGGCGGCGACGGAGGATGTTGGCGGGTTTGATGTCCCGGTGAATTACTTTGTTTTGGTGAATAAAATCCAGCACCGGCAACACATCCAGCAGCAGTGCCCGAATCTTAGCTTCGTCAAACGCCCTTGCCGTCCGTAGTTCCTTATCTAGGTCTTGACCATCAATAAATTCCTGCACCAAAAAGTGTTGACTGTTTTGCTGGCAGTGGGCATAGAGCGCCGGGATTTGGGGGTGTTGACCCAGATTTTCCAGTTGCACGGCCTCTTGCTCAAACAATTCTGCCGCTTTGGCTTGTCCGGGGCCCGCGTAGCTAAATTGCTTGATGACGCAGCGGGGTTTCGAGGGTTTGGCTTCGTCTTGCGCCAAGTAGGTGATCCCAAATCCCCCCCTGTCCCAAAATCCGCAACGCCCGGTACCGCTG
Source organism: Oscillatoriales cyanobacterium SM2_1_8 (assembly GCA_012031195.1). Taxonomy (GTDB): domain Bacteria; phylum Cyanobacteriota; class Cyanobacteriia; order Pseudanabaenales; family Pseudanabaenaceae; genus UBA8156. The sequence continues at coordinate 10,849 of JAAUUG010000064.1, read as the reverse complement.
CAACAGGGTCATGGCGCTGCCGCATTGGGCGCAAAATTTATGATTATCCGAATTAACGTGTTGGCAATGGAGACAGATCGCCATGGTTGCTGTGGGGGATGGTTCCCCTAAATTTTACGGCTGGGCCGTGCCTGCCTGAGGCATCTGAGCCCCGAAATCCACGCGGCGATAGATGTGCGCCGATGTTCTGCGGCCGCATGGTGAATGAAGTGGATGGCGACGATGCGATCGCCCAAGACCGCAAACACTTTCTAGGAGCGATTTTTGGTTGCCGAAACTACGCCGTGTAACTTTTCGCGACGATTGGCAATTTGGGGCCCCGCCCACCGTAGAGTAAGGAAGCACATGGGGTTGGAGGGAAAAGCCATGTTTCGGAAAGTATTGGCAGCGGTGGATAGCACGTCCTATCGCCGGGTTTTTGACGAAGCGTTGCAGGTAGCCAAAGCCAGCCGTGCCGATTTGATTTTGTTGCACGTCCTGTCGCCCGAAGAAGAAGCCAGTCCCGGTTTTATGGGATCACCACATTGGATCACTATCCGGCGCTGTACGACGAGTTGATGGAGCGTTACAAAGAAGCCTGGAGCGCTTTCGAGCGTCAGGGGGAAGAATTTTTGGGGGCTTTGGTGCGGGAGGGGATCGCCCAGGGGGTCACGGCAGAATTTACCCAAAATGCGGGCAGTCCGGGGCGTACCATTTGCGAGGTGGCGGACACTGTCCATGCCGATTTGATTGTGATGGGTCGGCGGGGGATTTCCCCGGTGGCCGAGTTCTTTTTGGGCAGTGCCAGCAATTATGTTTTGCACAACGCGCCCTGCTCGTTGATGGTGGTGCAGGACAAAAAAGCCAAGGCCGAGGAGGCTTAAGGCGTATCCTGCCAAAGGCGCAGCAGGCGATCGGCAATGCGGGAAGTGGCCCCCGGTTCCCCCATCCGCTCGCGACCGTTGGCCAAGACCATCTGGAAATAATCGGGATCCGCCAACATAGCCCGAGCGGCGGGGGGCACCGCCCGTGGTTCTTCGATCACCCGCACCGCCGGCCCCAGCAATCGCCCTTGGGCCTGCGCAAATTCCCGGTTGAATTGGGGCCCTTGACCCACCAACGCGATCGCCGGTTTGCCCAACCCCACCAATTGTTCGGTGGCCGTGCCGGCCGCGGTCAAGCCAAAGTGGCAGGCATGGAGGCAGGGGCCAAAGCGATCGCGTACCAAGTGCAAATACGTGCCGCCGCTCCAACGGTAGGTCAGAGGATCGACGGCCTGCCAGCCCACCCGTTGCAGGGATGCGGTCAATGCCTCCAGTTCCAAGGCCGGGGCCAGGGCGGCGACAAAGCGCAGGGGGTAGGGAAACGTTTCCAACAAAAAACCGGCCGCCAACAACAGCCGTTCCCAATTGCGGTAGGCTTCCGGCGATCGCGAACCCGGCAGCAACGCCACCGCCCATTCGCTGCCCACAAACGGCAATTCTCCAGGGGTGAGGTCATCCATCATGGGGTTGCCCAACCCGTGCACCGCCAATCGAAACTGTTGTTGAAGGTGGTTGGCCGTCAGGCGATCGCGCACAAAGGCTCCCTGGCAGCGACGACGGCTCATCAGCCACCGTTCCCACGGATAAAATTCTGAACCGCCCCAGGGGGGGCGCCTGTCCCGGCAACACCCCAGATTCATCCCGCCAGTAGTATTCGGATTTGGCCGTGGCCACAAAAGCGTAGGGCCCCCCGCCCCACCAAGCTGCCAGCAACGGCACAACGTCCCCCACCGCCAACACCCGGCCGCCCTTCCGTGCAAACCGCTGCACCGCCCCCATCTGCTTCAGGGTCGCTTGGATCACCCCTTGCCGCAAATCTTGCCAGAGAGCTTGCCCCCCCATCCGGGAAAACCCCCCAGATGGCGGTTGGTGTTGGTAGTCCATCCAACAGGCGATCGCCCGTTGGGTGTAGGCATCGCCCCGGCCCACCATCGGCAAAGCCTGCACGTTGAGCCCCCGCGCCTGCAAAGCCACCGCCAGCCGCGCCCCCACCTCGTCTTCGCCGTGGCCGTTGCTGAGGCAGAGAACCTCAGGCATCCCACAACTTGGCGATGTTTTTGGCGAGGCGTTCTTCGGCTTGGGCAAACACCGCTTCCCGATTTTCCAAAAATTCGCCGGGATGGAGCTCCAAAATTTTGGTGGAGAGGGCAATTCGGCCGCGGGATTCATCGACCTCGACGATCGCCGCGGTCACCACATCCCCCACCTTCAAGACCGCTTCCACGTTGGGCACGTATTTTTGGGTAATTTCGCGGATGTGCAGCAACCCGGCGGTGCCTCCCAAATCTATAAACGCGCCAAAGGTGCGCAACCCCGACACCGGGCCGCTGACCAAAGTGCCTTTTTGGAACTGGCGCAACACCGACGTTTGGCTGGCCTTGCGGTGGGAAAGCACCAGCCGTTTCTTCTCGCGATCGATTTCCAACACCACCAGCGGCAGCCGCTGCCCCTTCAAACTTTCGAGGTCGCCGCGATCCACCAAGTGGGAACGGGGGATGAAGCCCCGCAACCCCTGAAAACTGACCACCACCCCGCCGCTGTTGGCATCGGTTACCCGGCATTCCACCACTTCGCCGTGGTCCAGGCATTGCTGGGCTTTTTCCCAAGCCTCTTCGATCGCCAACCGCCGCATCGAGAGCCAAATTTCGCCGTCGCGATCGCGATCGATGGCAAACCGATGTTCCGAACCGGCGACAAAGACCGTGGCGGGGTCATGGCCGCGCAACACCGCCTCCGCCAACGGCAAAAACGCCGGTGCCTTGCCGCCAATATCGACGTATACTCCCTGGGGCTCCAGCTCAATCACCTTGCCCTGCACCACTTGGCCGGGTTCAAACCGATAGGCATAACCTTCGAGGGCCTGGGCAAAATCTTCGCTGGAGAAAGCCGAAGGGGTCGTCTGGGCGGAAATTGACGGGGGTGGGGGCGGCTCGCCCCTGTGGGCAGGCATCTCCGGGGCCGGCGGGTCGGGCGGTGCCAACGCAGGGGTTGGGGCCACAGAAATCGCCGCCGGAGCCTCCGGGAGCACGGGTTTGGGGGGAGCCACCGAAACAATGCGGGGCGGCAGCGGTTTGTTGGGAGGAGTGTCGGACATATCGGACATAATGGAGCGCAACGAAACCAACAAAATCAGGGAAGAAAAGTCAGGGAAAGGGTTGCCAGGATACGGTCATGGGGACAGGCTCGCACCGCCCAGCCCGAAACCGTCGCACCAGCTTCGTAGACTAAACTAAAGGATAGTTATTCTCCCATGAGACGACCGATTGTGAAACCCGTAAATTCGGCCCGCTCCCCGCGTTCCCGTATCCGTCAACGGCTTGACTTTCGGTTGGGCAAGGGTCCGACGGGGGGGCCAAAGCGCCCTGGGCGACGGGGGAATCGGTTGCTCCTGCGGTGGTTGGTGTTGATGATGCTGGCGGGGCAAAGTTATGCGTTGCCCCCCGCCCTCCGCGCCGAGACCGCCCCCACCAAGCAGCCCTACAGCGAGTTTTTGGTCAATCTCCAAAACGATCGGGTGAAGCGGGTAGACATCGAAAGCAACGGCTTGGCGGCGGTGATCGAACTCAAAGACGGCACCAAGATGGCTGTGGATTTCCCGGGGCGGGATAGCGAATTGATCAAGCGTCTGCGGCAACGGCAGGTGGACATCAACGTCAAAGCGCCCCGCCAGGTCTCGCCCTTGCTGCAAATTGGCAGCGCCCTTTTCCTGCCGGCGATGTTGCTGTTGTTGCTGGTGGTGGTGTTGCGGCGGTTGGCCAACGGTGCCGGCGGCCCCCAGACCCTCAATTTTGGGCGATCGCGGGCCCGGTTCTCCCCTGAAGCCAAAACCGGCGTGGTGTTTGACGATGTGGCGGGGGTGGATGCGGCCAAGGAAGAGCTGCAGGAAGTGGTGACTTTTCTGAAGGAGCCGGATCGGTTTACCGCCGTGGGGGCCAAAATCCCACGGGGCGTGTTGTTGGTCGGCCCCCCCGGCACCGGCAAAACCCTCTTGGCGCGGGCGATCGCCGGCGAAGCGGGGGTACCGTTCTTTTCTTTGTCCGGTTCCGAGTTTGTGGAAATGTTTGTGGGGGTAGGGCTTCCCGGGTGCGCGACTTGTTTCAGCGGGCCAAGGACAACGCTCCATGCATTGTGTTCATCGACGAAATCGATGCGGTGGGACGGCAGCGGGGAGCCGGCGTCGGCGGCGGCAACGACGAACGGGAGCAAACCCTCAACCAACTGTTGACGGAAATGGATGGGTTTCAGGGCAACACCGGCGTGATCGTGATTGCCGCCACCAACCGTCCGGATGTCCTGGATGCGGCCCTGTTGCGGCCCGGCCGGTTCGATCGCCAGATTTTGGTGGACTACCCCGACTACAAAGGGCGGCTGGAAATTTTGAAGGTGCACGCCCGCAACAAGAAATTGGACGACAGCGTTTCGTTGGAAACCATCGCCCGGCGCACCCCCGGCCTCGCTGGAGCGGACTTGGCCAGTTTGTTGAACGAAGCCGCCATTTTGACGGCCCGTCGCCACAAGGGCGCGATCGGCAACCTGGAAATTGCCGATGCCCTGGATCGGGTCAAAATCGGGATGCCGAAGCGGCCCCTCACCGACAGCATTGAAAAGTGCAAAACCGCTTACCACGAAATTGGCCACGCCCTGTTGCAAACCCTGTTGCCCAACACCGATCCTTTGGACAAGGTGACCATTGTGCCGCGATCGGGAGGGATCATGGGTTTTTCCGCCAGCGTACCGGATGAAGAAGTGGGCTTGGAAACCCGGGCTAAAATCCTGGACATCATCACGGCGACCTTGGGGGGCCGCGCTTGCGAAGAAGTGGTCTTCGGGCGGGAAGAGGTAGACGACGGCGCCGGCAGCGATTTGCAAAAGGTGACCCGGTTGGCCCGGTTGATGGCGACCCAGTTGGGCATGACCGACCTGGGTTTGGCGGCCTGGGAAAGCCCCAACAACGAAGTGTTTCTGGGGCGCGACCTGATGCCCACCAACGACTACTCCGAAGACCTGGCCCGCCGGATCGATCGCCAAATCCGGGCGATCGCCGGGGAGTGCTACACCAAAGCCAAGCACATTTTGCAGGAGCATCGGCCGTTGGTCGATCGCCTCGTGGAAGAGTTGTTGGAGCGGGAAACCCTCGACGGCGAGGAGTTCCGGAAATTGGTGGCCGCCCACACCGCGGTTCCCGAAAAACCGTTGGTGGGGGCCAAATTTTAAGCCTCGGCGCCTTTTAGTCGGTCACGGTGCGGGTTTCCCGACCGTCGTCCCAGATCAGGGGCACCGCCGGCACAGGGTCGGTGCTAAAAGCGCCGGGCAAGCGGACTGGTTCCCGCAACTCCAAATTTTTCGAGAAAGTCGGCAGGGTGGTTGCGGCCGGGGCGATCGGCGGCAAAGGCGCTGGCCGTACCGTCACCCCCAAGGATCCCCCCAACCGGGCCGCATCGCCGGGCCGTGGTGACGGACTGGCGAAAGCTGGACTGGCCAAAGCCGGGGTTCCCAGCCACAGGCTCCATCCCACCAAACCCACGCCCCAGAACCGCCGGCGATCGCCCCAAAATCCGCTATGCTGATTGCCCAGAACCTTCATATTTTTCCCCATGTCCCGTCGTGTTTGGGCTGTCGCCTTGATCGGTGCGCTGCTGCCCCTTGGCTGTGGGGACAACCACTTGGTGCAGTGCCGTCAGTTGATCGAGACCGTCGCCCCGGCCGCTGCCCTCACCCTGGCCGACGCTACCCCTACCCCTGCCCCTGCGAATTCCCAAGCGAATTCAAGCCCCGACCCCAATGTACCGGCCAATTCGAGTTCTGACTCCACCCCTACCGAAAATTCTGCAAATTCTACCGCCGCTGACAATTCTGAGGTCAATCCTCAGGGCAATCCTAACGGCAATCCCGAGAGCAACCCGACCGCGGTAGCCGATCGCCTCGAAGCTTTGGCTTTGGGGGTACGGGGTTTGCCTTTGCGCGATCGCACCTTAAAGGATTTCCAGACCCGGTTTGACACCTATTTTACCGACAGCAGCCGGTTGTTGCGGGATTTTGCCCAAGCCCGCAGCAATGCTACGCCTCAAATTCTGGAGCGTTTGCGGCAACAGGCCGAAGACTTGCAGGCACGGGAAGCCACGTTGATTGAGGAAACCAACCGGTATTGCGCCCAATGAGCACCGCCCGGTCGGTTTTGGGGGTGGCCCGCATTGTGGCGTTGGCCACCCTCCTCAGCAAAGTGTTTGGGTTGGGGCGGGAAGTGGTGGTGGCCGCAGCGTTTGGGGCCAGCGCCATCACCGATGCCTTCAGCTATGCCTATGTGGTGCCCGGTTTTCTGTTGATTTTGTTGGGGGGGATCAACGGGCCGTTCCACAGCGCCGTGGTCAGCGTGGTTTCCAAACGTGGTCAAGGCGACACCGGCGAGGCGATCGAAACCTTGACCACCATGGTCGGAGCCATTCTGTTGGTGGGCACCGTGGGCCTGCTAGTGTTTGCCGAACCGATCGTGGCTTTTGCCACCCCCGGCTTTGCCCAAAGCGCCGATGGGGAAGCCATCCGGGCGATCGCCGTGGGGCAATTTCGGATCATGGCCCCCTTGGCGTTGTTGGCCGGGGCGATCGGGATTGGGTTTGGCACCCTCAACGCCGCCGACATGTATTGGCTGCCCTCCGTCAGTCCCCTGTTTTCCAGCGTGGCGGTGATGGGAGCCGTCGGCGTCGCGGTGTGGTATTCGGGGGGAGTCGTCACCGATGTTGGCCTGGGCGGGCAGGCCTTGGCTTGGGGAGTATTGTTGGGAGCCCTGGCCCAATGGTTGGTGCAATTGGCGGGCCCAGGCGGCCGCGGGATGGGTCGGTTCCGGCTGCGGTGGGATACCCGTCACCCCGCGGTGCAAGAAATGTTGCGGGTGATGGTGCCCGCCACTCTATCTTCCGGGTTGTTGCACGTCAATGTTTACACCGACCTGTGGTTTGCCTCGTTTTTGACCGGCAACGTGGCCGCGGCCTTGGGCTTTGCGCAACCGCTGGTGCAAACGCCGCTGGGGCTCCTCTCCAACGTGATTTTGGTGCCCTACATGCCCTTGTTTTCCCGGCTGGCGGGCGACGGCGATTGGTCGGGCTTTGCCGAGCGCCTGCGGCAGGGTTTGTTGGTCACGGCGATCGCCATGTTGCCGGTGGGGGCCTTGACGGTGGCTTTGGCGGAGCCCGTGGTGCGGGCAATCTACGAGCGGGCCGCCTTCGATCGCGAAGCTTCGCGGTTGGTGGCTTCGTTGTTGGCGGCCTACGGGGTGGGCATGTTTTTCTACCTGGCCCGGGACGTCGTGGTGCGGGCCTACTACGCCCTGGGGGACGGCGAGACCCCTTTCCGGATTAGCATTGCCGGGATTGGTCTCAATGCCCTCTTCAATTACTTGGCGGTTTCCCGGTTCGGGGCCCCCGGTCTCGCTTTGGCCACCGCCGGCGTGAACGCCATTTCCTTGGGGCTATTGCTGTTTTTGCTGCAACGTCGGCTCGGCCCCTTTCCCTGGCGCACTTGGGGCCAGCCCTTTGTCTTGCTGCTGGGATTTGCCCTGCTGGCCGGCGGGGTGGGCTACGGCATGGCCCAAGCCGGAACCCAAATCTGGGGCGATCGCCTGTGGGTGGCCCGGGTGGCGACCCTCGGGGCCGGGGGGATTTCCGGCCTGGTCACCTTTGGACTGCTGACCCTCACCCTGCGGCTGCCCGAACTGACATCCCTCCTGCAACGCCTGCGGCGTACCCCACCCCCTTGACACTTTCACCCCCAAAGCCGGGTAAGCTATGGTCAAGGTGTCCATCGCGTGCCAACCCGGTACCTTTGCCAAATCAAAAGCTTTTCCGGAAGCTTGAAGTTGGTGCCACAATAGGTCGCAAAGAAATTTTCCGGGGCTGGAGCAATCCGTAAACTTGTAAGAGAGTTGCAAAAGAAAAACACCCTTGTCCAAGTGGTTTAAGAAACCAGCTAAGAAACCAGCTAAAAAAACACCTGGGAGATGGGTTGACGCAACTTGTGGGCGCTCAGGCTATTAAGGACGGGAGCAAAAGGACGATCGCCATGCCAACAACCAAAGCCCTGCGGATTGATCGTGGATTGGGGTTGTACCACCCGGAATTTCAGGATCGCTACGCCATTTTGGGAGTGCCGATTCATGCTCCCAGCGCCAAAATTCGGCGGCGGTACCTGGCGATCGCCAAGCAGTTGCACCCCGATGTTTTTGGGCGGACGACCGAAGACAAGCACAAAGCCACGTTTTACCTCTCGAAGCTGGTCAACCCGGCCTATTCCACCCTCAGCCAAGAACGGGAGCGGTTGGAATACCTAGAGGTGATGCGGCTGATTGCCAAGCGCACGATCCAAAAGGGCATTAAAATCGCCCCGCAGTGCGAAGCCGCCAAGAAGCTGCTGTACTTGCCGAGTTTGACCCTCTACGAAAATGCCGTCGAGGAAATCGCGAAGCAGCAGTACCAAGTTTTGGACGAAGTTATGGATCATTTGGGTCACCTCAGCGAGTTGAACCTGGTCTATGTCTTGGCTAAGGAGGGGTATCAGCCCTCTGGCGAGGCCAAGGCTGCGGCGCCCGCGCCCGCTTCGCCCCATCGGGAGGGCACTGCCCCCACCAAAGAAAGCCCCAACCATGGCGAGTCCCTTGCTTGTTTGCGGCGGGCCCGGCAGCACATCGATCGCAAAGAGTGGGCCGCGGCTTTGCCGGAACTGCGGCAGGCGTTGACCCTTGACCCCCAAAGCAGCGACGGCCATGCCCTGCAGGGGGTGGTTTACTGGCATCAAAAATTGGCAGGGCCCGCCAAAAAGAGTTTTCAAAAAGCCCTCGAAATCAACCCCAACCAGGCGATCGCCAAGGAATGGTACGCCCGGATCGAAAAGCTGGGGGCCCAAAAAGCGCCCACCGAGGCCAAAAAGGGGGAGCCGCCCAAAAAAGGCTTGTTTGGTTGGGGCGGCAAATCGTAAAGGAGGCAACCACGAAGTTCGATGGAAAGCAACTGGCAGCGGGTGTGGGGAATTTTTCTATTGGGGGCCGTCTGGATGGCGTTGTTGGCTGGGGGTGCGGTATTGTTGATTGACAGCTTGCGGTAGGGCTGGTGGAAGCAGCGATAAAGCACCTGTGAAGTACTGGCGAGAGGCTACGGCCGTAGGCAAGCGCATCGGTCTGGAATTGGTACGTCGCCGGCGCAGCTTGGTGCTGTGGGCGGTGTTTCCGGTGTCCATCCTGCTGCTAAACGGATTTGTGTTGGCGGAGGCCAACCGTTCGACCGTGGCGGAAGCCTTCGCTTTGGCAGCGCCGACAACCCTTACCGGTACCGCCCTCTTTTTCAGTGCGGTGGGGGGGACGGTGGCCACATTGGTGGCCGAGCGCGAAAGCCAATCGGTGGTGCGGTTGCTGCTATCCCCCCTGAGCGGAATTTCGTACTTTTTGGGCATTTTGCTGGCCTACGGCACCGTGGGACTGGGGCAAGCCCTGTTGGTGGGGGCGATCGCCGCCGGGTTTGGGGCTACCTATGGCGGCTCCTGGGGGCTGGGTTTGGTGGTGGTGGCGTTGGCCGAAGCCGGGTATGTGGGGCTGGGGTTTTGGTTGGGGGTGCAGTTTGCCCGCCGGATCGAAGATGTCAACGGACTGGTGGCGGGGGTGGGGTGCCCCTGCTCATCCTCAGCGGCTCCTTTTTTCCCGTTTCGGTTTTGTCCGACGATTTGCTGCTGTTGGCGCAATTTAACCCCATCTTTCACCTGAATCGAGCGTTTTTGGCAATCGCCGTGGACGGAGCGGGTTGGACAGACGCCGTGTTGCAAGAAGATATCTACTTCAGCAGCGGGTTTGTGGTGGCGATGCTGGGGGCTTCGTGGGTATCGTACCGCCGCTTGTTGCGGGTGGAGCGCAGGCTGTAGGTGGAAGGACTGCTAACGGTTGAGGGGGTAGCCAAAGCCTACGGCGATCGCCCGGTGTTGCAGGATGTTTCCTTCACCTTGCACCGGGGAGAAATCTACGGCTTGTTGGGGCCCAACGGTGCGGGCAAAACCACGATCCTGGAAATTGTGGCCGGTCTGGTGACGCCCGATCGCGGCACCGTCCACCTCGACGGTCAACCCATTTCGGCCATCACCAAAACCCAAATTGGCGTCGCCCCGCAGCGAAATTTGCTGTACGGCAGCCTTACTTGCCAAGAAAACCTGGAATTTTTCGGGTCGTTGTACGGTTTGTCGGGGGGCAAATTGCGGCGACAGGTGGCGTTTTGCCTGGAAGCGGTCAACCTGAAGCACTGCGCCCACCGTCCGGTAGAAGCTTTGAGCGGGGGAACCGTCCGCCGGGTCAACATCGCCGTCGCCTTGGTGCATAGTCCCAAACTGGCCATCCTGGACGAACCCACCACCGGCATCGACATCGAAACCCAACAGGAAATTTGGCAAGCCCTGTGTCGGTTGCGGGACAGCGGCCTCACGATTTTGTTGACCACCCACTTCTTGGCGGAGGCCGAACGCCTGTGCCGGCGCTTGGGCATCCTCAAGGAAGGACGGTTGTTGGCGGAAGGCACCCTCGCCGAACTGCAACGCTACATTCCGGCGGCCCGGATCTTGACCTTGGAAACCCCCCACCCCACCGCGGCGATCGCCCGATGTGTCGAATTGGGACTGGTCTGGCGGGAACGGGGCCACAGCTTGGATGTTTGGTTGCCCACTCCCCAGAACCTGAACACCGCTTTGGCCAATTTCGCCAATTTAACCCTAGACGGCGCCGCCCTGCATCCCGTAACCCTTGATCGCCTGTACCTAGAAATCACGCGATCGCCACTACCGGCCGCCTGGAGGCTGCCGAAGGC
>JAAUUG010000063.1 GCA_012031195.1 Oscillatoriales cyanobacterium SM2_1_8 | reverse complement strand
ACCGGTCAGGCGATCGCCCCGGTACCGCCCGCCAGACCATCCAGCCCATCGGTGAGGTTGGTGGCATTGCTGCTGCCCAACAACGCAAATCCGGCCAAGGGCCAGAACGCCCAACCCAAGGCCCACTGCCCCCCCCAAGGCCATTGCAGGGTGGTCACTTCCGGGTGAAACCATCCCAGCCAGAGGCAAAACGCCGCCGTCGCCAAGGACAATAGCCCCATCTTCAGGCGGGGGGAAATGCCCTTGTTGGACTTGCGGCGAATCACCTGCCAATCGTCCAGCCAGCCCACCGCCCCAAACGCCAGCGTCAGGAGCCCCGCCGCGATCGCATCCGGGTGGCCGCCCGCCCCAACCCAACCCACGGCGATCGCCACCGGCACCACATACAATCCGCCCATCGTGGGGGTACCGCCCTTGATTTGGTGGGATTGGGGCCCTCTTCCCGAATCACTTGCCCCGTTTTCCAGAAGCGCAACCAGGGCAAAGACCATTCGCCGGCCAGGGCCACCGCCCCAAAGGCGATCGCCAAAGGCAACCAGAGGGTTCCCCCCTGCCAAATCTGCTCCAGGGCCAACAGCGCCACCGCCGCCGCGTAGACCGCCAACATCAAGCGGAAGCCGGTCAGCCGCACCGATCGCCCCGATTCCGAATTTGCGTTTCCGTCCACTGCCCGTCCCTCCAACACCGCTCCACAATATAGCTGCAAATAACTTGATGAGGACGGGGTGCAGGGGGGAAACCCCTGACTGGGAGCTTCGGCGTGGGCGCTCAGCCGAACGGCACAACCCCCAAACCCCCTTATTCTTTCGGTGTCCGAAACCACCCGAATATAGCGACACAACGCCCTAATCTTCCGCCAGGGCGTGTTGCCGCCAAAAGTGCTCGGCAAAAGCCACCGCCGGGTGGGCCGGCGCCTTCGGCTGCGAGCGCAGGGGCATCCCGGCTTCATGGGGCAAGCGATCGCCTTTTTTCAGGTTGCAGGGTTCGCAGGCCGTGATCACGTTTTCCCAGGTGTGTGGCCCGCCCCGGGAGCGCGGCACAATGTGATCGATCGTGAGTTTTTGACACTGCCGCAGTATTGACAGGCATGGCCATCGCGGCGAAACACCGCCCGGCGAGACACCGGCGGCGCCTTCCAGTGGCGTTCCGTCTTGCCCACCAACAGACGAATGCACTCCGGCACCCGCAACGTAATTCGAGGCGATCGCACCTGCCATTCAAAGCGGCTAAAGATCGCCAACGGTTCCGCCCGGCCCGCCACCAACAGGGCGATCGCCCGCTTGATGTTGATGCTGCCAATCGGCAAATAGTTCTGTGAAAAAACCACCACGCTTTGCTGCAAAACGTCGGCTTCCCCCGCAAAAGTCATAGCGCGCTTCTCCTACTGAAAACCCCGCCATCCAGACGGGGTTGCTGCCAAAATGCACGGTGACCGCCCAAAACCAGGCAGCCCAAAACCAGGGAAGATCGCTTCCGTTGGCCACGTGCCAACGCCAGTCCGAATGCCATTTGCCCTTGCCTGAAGTTTACGAAAGCCGTTGACTCCTGCCGAAGGTTTGCCCATATTTACAATATAAACAGGACTTACGTATTTTGATTGGGGAAGTGCTGTGAGAAGGGAGTTAGAGCCCTCAAGTGGGGCTACGCCCCACACCCCACTTAGGATCAGGGTTTTAGATCGCATTTGCGTAAGCCCTAATATAAAGACAGAAACCAGAGCGTGTAAACCCCTGTGAGCGACCCAACCTCCATCACGCCCGCCGAAGCCGCGGCGATCGACGCCAGCGGGGGCACCAGCCAAGAGCGTTTTTTTTTGCGGATTGCCCTCCATGGGATTCGGGTTTTGCAAACGGTGGCTGCCGATACGGACACTTCCCTCGAAGACCTCAGCCGCCGCCAAGTCATTGCCTGGTTTGAAGCCGATGCCCAGAGGCGCGTTTCCGGCCAGGCCAAATTGCTGGTCACCGACGACCAAGCCGAAGCCTTCCCCGACGATCGCCCCGACGACATTGGTCAAACGGCCCTCAGCGGTTCCGAGAAATTCCTGTTGCGGTCGGTGGTGGGGTTGTTGCCCGTTGTCGCCGCCGTTCGCCAAGAAACCGCCCTCGCCGACCTCAGCGGCACCGCCTGGATTGAACGGCTGCGGGCCCACCTCCAAGCCCAAGCGGGGGGCGTGTTCTTTGTGATAGAGTGAGGGCTATCGCTCGCTTTCGCGCCATGAACCTCGCAGGCCTACACATCCGAGCCGCCGACCAGCGAGACTTGTACGCCTTGCATCAGCTCTATGTCTTGGCCCAGTCCCATGCCTCGGCCCAGTCCTCTTCCCAGGCCCCTATCTCTTCCCAAACTCTGGGGCCGGATTTGTCTTCCCCAAATTCTATCTCTTCCCCAGATTCCTCTCCAGAAAATTCTCCCGTCACCCTTGCCCTGCCATCGCCGGCGGCGTTGTTGGGGGCCCGGGACAAAGCCCGCGAAGATTATGTAGGGCGATCGCGCCATGCCCGTCGTTGGCATTCTGCCATGGCGTTGCCCCAGTGGTGGCCCCATCCCCTATGGTATTTGGCGCGAACCTACGTCGCCGAACTGCGGGGGACTTTGGTGGGGGCGATGCAAGTTTCGGCCTACAACCGGAGCCGCAGCACCTGGCAAATCGAGCGCTTGTTGGTGGTTCGCGGCGTGGATTTTTTCAGCGTGGGCAGCCAGCTCATTCGCCATGCCCTCGAAACCTGCTGGGAAGCCCGCACCTGGGTGTTGGGGGTAGATGAAGCCGAGCGCGATGAAATGGCGCTGTACCGACACAACGGGTTTCAGCCCCTATCCCATGTGAGCACCTGGTTGGTCTCGGCGGCCCTCACCGCCCAACTGGTGGATCGGGAAGCCCACTTGCCCAATTGTTTGCCGGTGGACAATGCCGAAGCCGCCCTGCTTTACCAATTGGATACCGCCGCGATGCCGCCGCAAATTCGGCAGGTGTACGATTTGAACGTCGCCGATTTTCGGGCCAACCTGTGGGAAAAGGCGATCGCCCATGCCCAGCACCTCCTGGCCGGCACCCAAGAAGTTTCGGGATATGTTTACGAAGCCCAACGCAAAGCGGCGATCGGCTACTTTTCGGTGTGGCTAAACCGGACACGAGATCGCCTGGCGCCGGCTCCCCATCGCTGCTCACTGACCGTGCATCCGGCCTACACCTGGCTGTACCCCGAATTGTTGGCGACGGTCGCGCGGGTGGTGGCCCAAGCGGCGGATTTGCCCCGGCGCGATTTTCAGGTTACTTCTACCGACTACCAAGGGGAACGGGAGGCTTACCTCGAAGAAGTGGGGGCCGAGCGCCTTGGCCGGGGTCTGTTGATGGGGCGATCGGTTTGGCACAAAGTTCGGGAATCCCGATTGTCCCTGGAATCCCTCCACCTGTCGCGGGTTTTAGCCGGTCTGCAGCCCGCCCGCCATCCGATCCCAGGGCGGATGGATACCTACCCCGACCTCTATCCCGATCCCTACGAATCGCCTCCGGGCCCGTAGCCCCCCGTCAAAAAGTGAATTTTTCCTTGCAACTTAAACTGAACCAGGCTTAACCAAAACTTAACTTAGGGAAGGGTTCGGCGCCAAGAGTGTTCCAAACAAACATTTTTCGGCTCCCCTTGTTGGTATGTTAAAGGCTTAGGCGGGCGGTTTCTGGCGCCGTCCCCTGACCCGACTCGGATTGGTTCCCGATTGGTTTCTGATTGGTTTCGGGCACCGGATCGAATTTTTACGCCCTAGCGCCCCCCATCCCCATTCTTGTATGCGCATCCTCAAGATTTTGACGTTACGCGGCCCCAACCAGTGGAGCGTGGAAAAGCCCAAACTGGCGGTACTCCGGTTGGATTTGGAGGAATCGGTGAGCGATCGCGAGGTCGCCAAGGTATGGCGAACGGCTTGCGAAATTTTGCCCAACCTGCGGTCGTTGGGCCAGCTTTTGGCAGCGGCGCGATCGCACAACGGCACCGGGCCCCAAGCCGATGCGATGTCGTTGCCGCAAACCGTGCAGTTGGTGGCGTTGCAGTTGCAGCGGCAAGCGGGGATGCCGGTGGATTTTGGGTTGGTGCATGGGTTGCCCGAGCGTGATCGCCATTTGGTGATCTTCGAGTATGTGCACGAGGGGGCCGCTCGATATGCGGCGCGGGCGGCTGTGCGGCTGTGCCAGAGCATTTTGGAGGAGGGGGACTATCCCGACTCGGAATTGCAGCAAGACCTGTCGGATTTGGCGGAGTTGCGGCTGGATGCCCAACTGGGGCCGAGCACCGAATCGATCGTGGCCGAAGCAATGGCGCGGGGCATTCCCTGGTTGGAGGTGGGAACGCGGGCGTTGGTGCAACTGGGGTACGGAGCGCACCAAAAACGGATTCAGGCGACCCTGACGGGGGGATCGGGCATTTTGGGGGTTGAGCTGGCCTGCGACAAGGACGGCACCAAAACGGTGTTGCGGGATGCGGGGGTGCCGGTGCCGGGGCACCACCATCAGCGATCTGGAGGATTTGGAAGATGCCATCTTGGACGTGGGGGGATTTCCGATCGTCATCAAGCCCCTGAACGGCAACCACGGTCGGGGGGTGAGCATCGACGTGCGCACGTCGTTGGAAGCGGAGGATGCCTTTGCGATCGCCGCGGCGGTATCGCCGGAAGTGATTGTGGAGCGGTTCCATCGGGGGCGGGATCACCGGGTGTTGGTGGTCAACCACAAGGTGGTGGCGGTGGCGGAACGGGTGCCGGCCCACGTCATTGGCGACGGGCGATCGACGGTGCAGCAATTGATGGATGTGGTGAACCAAGACCCACGGCGGGGCGACGGTCACGACAATGTATTGACCAAAATTGTGGTCGATCGCACCAGTTTGGACGTGTTGCAGCGGCAGGGCTACCGCTTGGATTCGGTGGTGCCCGCCAACGAGATTGCCTATTTGCGGGCGACGGCCAACCTGAGCACGGGGGGGATTTCGGTCGATCGCACCGACGACATTCACCCCGAAACATTTGGTTGGCGGAGCGCATTTCCCGGCTGATTGGGTTGGACATTGCCGGCATCGACATTGTGACGGAGGACATCAGCCGGCCGCTGGCGGACGTGGATGGGGCGGTGGTGGAGGTGAATGCGGCCCCCGGGTTTCGGATGCACACGGCCCCCAGTGCCGGGCAACCCCGGAACGTGGCGGCGCCGGTGTTGGACATGTTGTTTCCGGCGGGCACCTCGGCACGGATTCCCATTGTGGCGGTGACGGGCACCAACGGCAAAACCACCACCACGCGGGCGATCGCCCGAATTTTTCGGGAAACGGGCAAAGTTGTGGGGTACACCACCACCGACGGCATTTACATCGGCAAGCATTTGGTGCAGAAGGGGGACACCACGGGTCCCCAGAGTGCCCGCACCATTTTGGGCGATCCCACGGTGGAAGTGGCGATTTTGGAATCGGCGCGGGGGGGCATTATCCGTTCCGGCTTGGCTTTTGATGCCTGCGATGTGGGGGTGGTCACCAACGTGCAGGCGGATCACCTGGGGAGCAACGACGTGTACACCCTGGAGGACATGGCGCGGGTGAAGGCGGTGGTGGCCCAAGCGGTGCGGCCCAACGGCTATGCGGTGTTGAACGCCGACGATGCGCGGGTGGCGGCCATGGCGCCGGCGGTGCGGGGCCAGGTGGCTTTTTTCTCGTTGTTGCCGAACCATCCCCTGGTGCAGGATCATGTGGCCAAGGGGGGCTTGGCGGCGGTGTATGCCGAAGAATACCTGTGCATTTTGAAGGGGGATTGGACGCTGCGCATCGAGCGGGCGGCTGCGTTGCCCATGACCTTGGGGGGGCGCGCCACCTTCATGATCCAAAATGCGTTGGCGGCCGCGTTGGCGGCTTTTTGCCAGGGGGTACGGATTGAAGATATCCGCACCGCTTTGATGGCTTTCGATACCTCGGCCCAGCAAACCCCTGGGCGGATGAACCTCTTCGATTTGGAGCGGTTTCAGGTGTTGGTGGACTATGCCCACAACCCGGCGGGTTTCGGGCGGTGCAGGCCTTCTTGCAAAATTGGCCGGGCCCCAAACTTGGCGTGATTGGCGCGCCGGGCGATCGCCGCGACGGAGACATCGAAGAGCTGGCGGAACTGGCCACCGAGATGTTTGATTGGGCGATCGTGAAAGAGGATGTGGATTTGCGGGGTCGGGCCCCCGGCGAAGTGGCACGCCTGATGCGGCAACGGATGGCGACGGTCAAACCCAACTTCCGGTGCGAAGAAATTTTGGACGAGCGGGCCGCTTTGAAATATGCCCTGGAAAACGCGCCCGACGGTTCGTTGGTGACCATTTTCCCGGAGAAAGTCGAGGCCACCATTGCCCAAATCGAAGCGCTCCAGCCCCCCCACCTAAAAACGGAACGGGTGCTGACCGCCAACTAGGTTGTGTTGATCGCCGGCTCGGGCACCGGGGAGGGGGAGCCATTTTATCCCTGGGCCCGAGCAGGGAAGGTGGGAAACCTGGCCGGAGCAACCCTTCGCAGCGGTTATAGATGTTGTTCCAGCAAGTCCACCGCCCGCAGGAGGCCGCCGGCGGCCTGGATGTCCTGTTGCAGCCGTTGGGCCTGGTGGCGGTAGTGGGGATCGGTCAACACTTGGGACAGGGCTGCCTGGAGGGCCGGCACCCGCAGTTGGGTTGCCGGTAGGCTGATCCCGGCCCCGGCATGGGCCACCCGGGCGGCCACCCCCGGCTGATCGTTGGTGATGGGCAACACCACCATCGGCAAACCCCGCGTCAAACATTCCAAAACGGTGTTGAGGCCCCCATGGGTCACCACGGCGATCGCCCGATCCAGCAATTCCAGTTGGGGCGCGTAGGTCACCACGATGGGGGCGCCGGGGAGGGGAGGCAGGGAGACGGGGCTCCCCCCCAAGGAAATCACCAATTGCACGGGCAGGGGGGCACAGGCCACCGCGATCTGGGCAAACACCGATCCCAAACGGTTTTGGAGGGTGCCCAACGAAGCGTAGACCAGGGGGCGGCCGTCCAGTTTTGCCCAGGGGGAAAGGGATGGCGGGCGATCGCCCGGTTGATGGTAGGGCCCGGTAAAGTGAAAATGGGCCGGCCAGCCCTGGCGCGGAAATTCCAGCGCCGGCGGTTCTTGACACAAAATCAAGCGGGGCGAATTGTAAGAAACTTCGGGGGGGAGTCCCCACTGCCGTCGGTACCGGGCCCGCAAGGCGTACAGCGGCCGTCCCAACGGCGAGCCGATCGCCCCTACCAAGCGATGGGCCAGGCGCGATCGCCACGAAGGTCGGTAGGGCCAGGGCAAAAACACCGGCGGCACATCGGGATCGGGATCGATCGGCAACGCACTGCACACCGTGGCAAAGGGCAACCCCAAATGCTCCGCCACCGTTCCCCCCTCCGGCGCCAGTTGATCCACCACCAAGGCGGTCACGTTTTCTTGTTGGAGTATGGCCGGGGCGGCCGCCAAAAACGTTTCTGCCACCCGGTAAAACCACCGCAACGTCAGCAACACCGCCGGGATGCCTTGGGTTTGCCCCAGTTGGGCCAACAGGGCCGCACTGGCTGCCGGGGGCAAGCGATCGCCCCCCACCTCCACAAACCGCAGTCCCGCCGCCTCCATTTTGGGACGGGCATCGGGCAAACCAAAATAGGAGACCCGGTGCCCCCGTCGTTGCAATTCCCGGCCCAGGGGAATCATGGTGTGGAGATGGCCCGTTTCCGCCGGACAACACAACCCAAAATGTTTCATTACAGGACTTACGTATTTTGATTGGGGAAGTGCTGTGAGAAGGGAGTTTGAGGGCAGAGCCCTCAAGTGGGCGTAGCCCCACACCCCACTTAGAGTCAGGGTTTTAGATCACATTTGCGTAAGTTCTATCATTAAAAATCGGGATCGGTGGTGAACACCATATCAAACAGTGCCGCCGGATAAACTTCCTCGGGGGCCAAGGGCTGGGGGCGGGGGCCCAACACATAACCGGCGTAGCCCAATTCCTGCAACGGTCGCCGCACGTCCATTTGCGAAAACCCCAACTTTTCTAGCCCAAATTGATTGACCTCCAGAATCACCACCGGCGGTCGCCAACGCTGCAACGTGGCCATGGCCCCCGCCAACACCAAAGGTTCTGCCCCTTCGGTATCGATGTGGGGTTTGGGCACTTTGTTGGTTGAAAGGGTGCTGACCCACGTCCCACAGCGCGTGGCCGCCGTCGTTGTCGGCATTCACAAAAAACGAGACTTCCCCGGTGCGATCGCCGATCGCCCCCCATACGGGTTGCACATTGGTCAAGTTGTTGATTTGCAGGTGATAGCTCAAGCGCTGAAAATTGGGCAACGCCAGTTCGCACGCCAGAACCTGTCCCGTGGCCCCCACCAGCGATGCGGCCAACAACGTGTAGTAGCCGACGTGGGCCCCCACATCCACTGCCCGATCGCCCGGCCGCAGGTACCGACAAAACAAAAAGCTCGTCGCCGGTTCGTAAGGTTGGTTGTGGGCCAAAGCCTGCCACAGGAGCCGTTGGGTAAACTCTTGGGGATTCAGGAACAAATTCAGAACAAAAGCCGGGCGATCGCCGGGAGCCAGGGTCACCGTCACCGGCTGGCCCACAAGCGTGACAGGGGTGGCATCGGTCATGGTAGGGGGAGGGTTACCTTGCTACGGCAAAAAGACATCGGCGCTACCGGTCTGTTGTAAAGTGGGGGTGTTTGCGTTTGGCGGGAGACGTTATGACCGGTACCACGGAATTGCTGACCGACTTTGACATCAACGATACCCTAAACCATGCGGCCACCATCCAAACGGTGATTGCCAGCATGGACCCGGACAAAACCGCCATGGTCAATCAAACCAACAATACCTGGAAATTTCGGTACGGTACGGTGGAAGTGGTGGTCAACATTACCGGCGAAGAACCCACCGACATTTTTACCGTATTCTCTCAAGTGTTGGCGTACCCGGTCAAAGACGAAGCCCGTCTGTGCAAGTTGTTGTTGGAAAAAAACGCGACCGACACCATGGAAGCCCGCTACGCCCTTCAAGATAATTGCATTTTGGTGTTGGCCTCGCGGTCGGTGGAAGACCTCTCCGCCGCCGAAATTTCGCGGATCATTACCATTGTTGCTTCGATCGCCGACGAGGTGGATGAACCCCTCCAACAAGAGTTTGCCGCCTGAAGGCACCACGGTACGGCTGATTCCCTACCACGAAGCGACCGGGGGGCGCAACATGGCGATCGATGCCTGGTTGTTCCAGGATTGGGCCCCCCAACACCAACGGCCGGTGCTGCGGTTTTACGGTTGGCAGACCCCCACACTGTCCCTAGGATTCCATCAAGACCCGTTGCCGGGGGTGACCCTGCCCCAGGTGAAACGGCCGACGGGGGGACGGGCTGTCCTGCACGGGGACGACCTTTGTTATGCGGTGGTGGTGCCAACCTGGGGCGTGTCTCGCCGCGCTAGCTACGAGCATCTTTGTCGTTTTTTGACGTTAGGGTTGGCCCACTGGGGTTTGACGGCGGCCTTTGGCACCGACAAAGTTGCCCCTAACTCTAACTCCCCCAACTGTTTTGCCGGTGCCAGTGCGGCGGATTTGCAGGTAGCCGGCCGCAAGTTGGTGGGCAGTGCCCAAGCCCAACGGCGGGATTGGTTGTTGCAACACGGCTCGGTGCTGCGGGGGCCCGATCGCCCCCTCTGGCAAGAAATTTTGGGGCAAGCGCCGGCGGGTCTCGACGAATGGTTGCAGCCGGTGCCCTCCCCCCAGGCGATCGCCGCCGGTTTGGCCGCAGCCGCCGTCGCCACCTACGGCTGGGTGTTGGAGGAGGGGCCCCTCACAATGGCAGAATGGTCGGAAATGGCCCTTTGGGAAGAAAAATGGCTGGCGAAGACCTCCTCGAAGTATTGACCTACCCCGCCGAAACCGAAATCAACGTGCCGGTGGTGATTCAGGGACGCTACAACCCCGATCGCATTGTGCGGGTAGCGGCGATCGCCGAGGATCGGTTTCCGCTGAAGGTGTTGCAAACCCCGGCCACGGGTCTTTGGGAAATTCCCAACAACAACGGATTCCGGCAAGCGGGGTTGCGGTGGTTTCGGGTGCAGGGGTTTGACCAAAACGATCTCTTGGTGGACGACGACTTGTTGCGAATGGTGGTGCGGCCGCCGGCCCTGCGGTTCACGGTTCGCACCGATACGGTGTTCAAGGCCAGCACCGGCGACTCCCGCTTGCTTCCGGAAAACCAAAAATCCGTCCTCAAAGCCGGCACCCAGTTGGCAGCCTACCGGTACGGGGCGATCGACAACCACTTCAAGGTGTACCTCACGGAGCCGGTGCCCCCGGTCGGTGATTTCGGCTATTTGTGGCAACCCCATGTGGAAGTGGTGCTGCCGTGGACACTGCGCTGTGAAGTGGATACCTGGTTTTTGGCCGATCCTTTTCCCGCCACCGATTTGGCCGACGATCGCCGGGTGGCCCTGCCGGCGGGAACCGTTTTGAACGTTCTTGGCCACAGCAGCCAGGGCAACTATGTGCGGGTGCAGTTGGCCCAACCCCTGGCGCCGGTGGGCCAAGAAGGCTTTTTGCGACGCCAGGGCCTCACCCTTTCCCGGTTGGGAGAAACCCTGTATTTATCGCCGTTGCCGGAGGTTCCCCTCGCCGATGCCACCCTGCAGATCCGCCAACGCACCTTTTTCAAGCGCACCACCGACCAAGCCGGAGGTTTGCCCGAAGGCGATCGCTCCTTGTTGGAACCGGAGGTCAGTTACCCGGTGTTGGCCTACAGTTGCGAACGGGGGCATTTTCGGGTGCGGTTGGCGGAGACCGTGCCCCCCGTCGGCCGCGAAGGCTTTTTCTTTGCCCAACACGTGCTGTTGACCCGCAACGGGCAACCCATCCCCTACGATCCCAATTTGCGGGTGTTGACGGCCCGGCGGAACACCTTTTTCAAGAAATATCCCCTCGATACCCAGGTGTTGGATCGGGGCGATCGGGTGGAACTGTTGGCCGGCCAAACCTGCGGCGTGTTGGATTACGCCCTGGCCAAAGACCATATCCGGGTGACCCTCGCGACGGGGTTGCCGCCGGTGGGCGATCGCGGCTACGTGTACGGGCCCCACGTGCAATTGCAGCAGGGGGAACGTTCCATCGTCCTCCAACCGGAGCGGCGGGCCTTGGGGGTGGTGTACTTTTCGCAGCGGGACAACCCCCAGGATCCCTTGGTGACCTGCAACGTCACCTCCATCGCCATGGTGTTGTACTTTCACGGCGTGCGGCCCCGGCGGCAAGGCACCCAGCTCGAAGATGAATTGTATCAGTGGATCATCGAACGCCACGGGCGATCGGCACGGGGGGGACAACGGCGTATTGCAGCGGTTGTACTATGCCTACGGGTTTCGGGGGGGCTTCAACACCAACCGCACTTGGGCCCAAATCCGCTACGAAATCGACCAGGGACGGCCCGTTGTGATGGGCGGACAGTTTGTGCGCAGCCCTGCCGGTCACATTGTCTGTGTGATTGGCTACACCCCCGAAGGATTCATCGTGCACGATCCCTACGGCGATGCCCGCACCGGCTACAGCGTGACCGAGGGGCCCTCTCTGCTCTACACCTATCGGTTCCTCACCCAAGAACTGGCCGGCGACGGCACCACCTGGGCCCATTTCATCGTTCCGGCTTGAGAGCTCTGGGTTTGGGAGTGTGTCTTATAGTTGTTTTGCATAATGATGAGACAAAATATATAGCTGTTTTGCATAGCGACGAGACAAAACAACTCGGGTCGCAGGGGCGAAGCCCCCTATTGGCTCTATTAGACGTTCGTTGGGCAAGAAAAAACCGTGTCGGTTTTAATTAAAATGACTATAGTCATTGCAAATGTGTTTGCGACAGTCTCGCCCTCACCCCCAACCCCTCTCCCTCCTTCGGCAGGCTTAGGAACCGGGGAGAGGGCGCCAAAACCTCTCTTTTTCCCCTTCT
>JAAUUG010000062.1 GCA_012031195.1 Oscillatoriales cyanobacterium SM2_1_8 | reverse complement strand
AGAACCAATACGGGGGCTTCGCCCCTGCGACCCAACTTGTTTTGTCTCGTCGCTATGCAAAAACAGCTATGATCCCCTCTTCCAGGAAGGTAGAGGGGAGCAAAGGCAATCAAAACAACCGTATTCGCGCCACTTTTAATTAAATTGACTATAACTCGGAGGAGCTTTCAGACACATCCTCGTCCAGGGGTGAAACCCCTGGCTGGGGGCTTCGGCGTGAGCGCTCAGCCGAATGGCCCAGCTCCCAAACTCCCTTTTCCTTCGATGTCCGAACCTACCCGAATATAGCCATACGTCCCTTTGGGAAAGAAAGCCAAACCCAACTTAGACCGCCACAGGGGCCAATTCCGGCAGGGTATTCAATTCACACACATCGCTGTAGGCCCCCAATTCAAACCAAAAGCAACTGCCTTTGCCCGGTTCGCTGCGCAGGTGGATGGCACTGTGGTGCTTGTCGATGATGTTGCGCACGATCGAGAGCCCCAGTCCGGTGCCTTCGAGGGTATGCACGCTGTTTTCCACCCGGAAAAAGCGATCAAAAATGCGCTGCTGATCTTTGGCTTCGATGCCGATGCCCGTATCTTCCACTTCGATGCGTACCTGCCGGATGTCTCGCCCCGGCATCCTGGGGTTGGCCGCCGCCATGGCCCGCGCCCGTACCGTGACCCTCCCCCCCGCCGGCGTAAACTTGAGGGCGTTGCCCACCAAATTGGAAAACACCTGCAACAACAGATCGTAGTTGCCCCACACCGGCGGCAAATCGGCATCAATCTCCGCCTGCAACG
Organism: Oscillatoriales cyanobacterium SM2_1_8; assembly: GCA_012031195.1. Classification (GTDB taxonomy): domain Bacteria; phylum Cyanobacteriota; class Cyanobacteriia; order Pseudanabaenales; family Pseudanabaenaceae; genus UBA8156. Next base: position 11,268 of record JAAUUG010000062.1, on the reverse strand, counting down.
TCAGTCCCTTATCGCGGGCATTGAGCTGGTAGGTACGCAGGGTTTGTTCGACCGGACGAGCCACCTCCACCGCCCCAAAACTGTATTGCCGACCCGACTCCAACCGCGACAAATCCAACACATCGTTCACCAGCCGGGTGAGGCGATCGGTCTCCCGGTTGGCGGTGTCCAAAAATTCCTGCCGCTGCTCTTCGGTCAAACTGTCGCCGTACTCGTAGAGGGTTTCGATGAAGGATTTGATGTTGAACAATGGGGTGCGCAACTCGTGGCTGACGTTGCTGATGAACCGGCTTTGGGCGGCGTTGAGTTCCACCTCGCGGGTGATGTCTTGCACCGTCATGGCGATGCCCTTAAGGTTGCCCTGGTTCCCCAACACGCTTTCGATCCAAATGCCCAACGAACCGGAAAAGCCCCCTGGATTCTCGGCGATCGCCGTGAAGCGCAGTTCGCAGGTGGCCCGCTCGCCGGTGGCCACTTGGGTCAGGGGGCGGGTCACTTCGGCGGTGACGTTTTCGGGCAAGAGGTGCAAAATGTGGGTGCCGATCGCCGGCGGTGTCTCCAACCGAAAAATGCGCCCGGCGGCCCTGTTGGCCAACACCACCCGCAACTCTTCGTCCAACAAAATGGCCCCATCGGCAATGGTGGCCACCAAAGTCTCCAGCTTGGCTTTGCCCGCCGCCAACTCCTCGATATTTTGCGCTTGGTAGCTGGCCAGTTGGGCGGCCATCTCGTTGAAACGGCGGATCAATTCCCCCAACTCGCCGCCAAAGGGCAAATCGATGCGTTGTTGGAAATTCCCGGCAGCAATGCTTTTCACCCCCGCCACCAACTCCCGAATCGGCCGGGTCACGGCGATCGCATTGGAAGCCGCCCCCAAAATCACCATCGCCCAAATCGAGACAAACACCGCCGTGGTGACGTCCAAGGTCAAGTTGGAGGAAGCTACCGCCGTGGGGTTGGGGTCAATGCCCACCGCCACAATGCCCACCTCCTGTCCGCCATACTGCAGGCTGACAAACACATCGGTCACCAAACCGGCGGGGGTCAAGTGTTGCCGTACCGCTGGGCGATCAGGCCGCACCGCCAACTCCGGCGGCACCTGGATCCGGCGGGCAATTTCGAGGGAGCTGCGCACCTCCGTGGCCGAAAACGGAATGCCAAAATAAATTTCCCCTTCCGGATCGGCAAACAAAATGTAGCGAATGCTGGAGCTGCGGTCGTAAAACTCCCGCGATAGCCGGGCCACCTCCTCCAAATTGCGCTCGGCCACCAAAGGAGCCGTATCCGCCGCCAACAACAAGCCTAGATCACGCCCAAACCGCGTATCGTTGAGCCGGGCATCGGTCTGAATGTCGTTGACCGCCCAAAAAGTAATGCCGCTCATCACCAGCGACACCAGCAAGGTCAACACCGCCATCAGTTTGGTTTGGAGGCTAAACTCGGCCCACCATTGCCGCAGACCTTGGCGAAAATTTTGGAGAACGGCGATCGCACCCATCGCAAATTTCAAAAGAAACTGGAATAATAAGGTAGGTTTCTGTGTTTAGGATAGAGCAAATTGGCGGATACGGCTGGCTAGCTTTTGCCGGGTTCGGGTACGGGTGGGCGCAAAATCCGACAAAATTTGCCAAAATCCTGACAAAATGGAATCAAACGAAAACCGTGCAAGCCGGTGGGCTGAGGGTGGCCGCAAGCGAACGATACTTTTAGGGGTTCTGCCCGGATCTTTAGGTTGGATGCTTCAGGCTCAGGGCTTCAGGCTGGGTACATGGTGATGCCCGTCTGGGGGTAAGGTCAAAAATCTGGCTTAAGGATCGGGGGAAAGAACTCGGCAAACGAATGGCTACTCGATGTTGGTACAGGGGACGCAACCATGGATGAAGTGGAAATTGCCAAGGCACTGCAGCAGGACCTCGACTTTCACAAGGTAAAGACCCAAGTGCGGCGCCGCAACAACCAACTGCATATTTTGCTGACGCGGGCCGAGTCGAGCAGCGTGAACTATGCCTCGTTGTTCAAGATTGTGCAGGAGTGTTTGCAGCATCTCAAAGGTGCCGGCGGCGGATAGTTTTGTGTTGTACGGCCGGGTATCGGGGATTAAGCAACCGGAGTGGCAGCGCACGGGCAAGCTGGACAGCAACGGCTTCATTATGGTGGAGTTGGAGGACGGAGCCGCTCCGGAAGAGGATACGGCGGTGGTGGAGCGGGAAGAGACGACCGAGCCGGATTTGGTGACCGTGACGGCCAACGGTACCGGAGAATTGGCGGTCAACGCCCACACCCAGGCCCTCGCCCATGCCAAGGCCGGTGGCCACGGCGATGAGGGCGGTGGTGGGACGGCGGTGGCCAAGGCGATGCCGGCCCCGGCGATCGCCCGTGGTGGTCGCAAACCCACCAAACCGATGGCGCCGCGCCATGCGGGCAGTGCGATTGTGGCGATTGCTGGGGGGACGGTGTTGGCTTTGGCCGGCATTGGCTACACCGGGTCCGCCGCGTGGCAGGTGCAGCGGGTGCAGAAAGTGGCCGCCCTCAATGCGATCGAGAGTCCCCAAGGGAAGGGTTTGCAGGAACATACCGAGCGGTTGCGCTTGGCGCTCGAAGGGTTGGATCGGGTGCCCAACTTGCCGTTGTTTCCCTATGAAAACGCCCAGAAGGAGCTGGTGGTGGCCCGGGGACGCTTAGAGATGTTGGAAAAGGCGGTGAACGGTGCGGAAGCCGCCAACCGGGATTTGCAAAAGGCTTTGGCTTTGGCTCAAGAGGCGGCGGTTTTGGTGCAGAAGCCGCCCCACCCGCTGGCCATCTGGCAGAAAGCCCAGGGCAAATGGCAAGAGGCGATCGCCTTGTTGGCGGGCATTCCCGAAGGTACGGAGGCCTACGGCGTTGCCCAGGAGCGGTTGCAGACCTACCGTGCCAACGCCCAGCAAGTGGGGATTTGGGTGAACCGGCTGCAGGGGTCGCAGGTGCTGCCGCAATTTTTCGCCGCGTTGCCACCGGATGTCCAAACGGAGGTTTTGGGGCGTAAAGAGAGCGGAATGGCCCGCGATCTGTTTGTGCGGGAGTGTTTTGCCCAGATCATGCCGACGGTACGGCAACAGGCCAACGCGGCGCCGGTGAATACCTATCCTTCGCCGGCCAATTTTGGGGTGCGCCTCTGCGAGCACGTGCTGGCCAATCCGGTGACGGCGACCGGCTCCTAGTTGGGGGAAAGGGATACGACCATGGGGCGGCGGGGCATTTTTTTGGATCGGGACGGCGTGTTGAACCACGAAGTGGGCTATGTGCGGCGCCTGGAGGATTTGACGCTGCTGCCGGGGGCTGCCCAAGCGGTGCGGGGTTTGAATGATCGGGGGTGGTTCTGCGGTTTGGCCAGCAATCAGGCGGGGGCAGCCCGGGGATATTACGATCTGGCTCACATTGATGCTTTGCACGATCGCCTGCGGCGGTTGTTGTGGGAGGAGGCGGGGGCCCGGTTGGATGCGGTGTACGCTTGCACGGCGTTGGGGGCGACGGCCGGGGGCTGCGTGCCGGCCCTCACGGCAGATTCGACGTGGCGCAAACCCAATCCGGGGATGCTGGTGGCGGCGGCTTGGGAATGGGATGTGGATTTGCGTCGGAGTTTTATGGTTGGCGACAAGGCGACCGACATTGATTTGGCGCGCAATTGCGGCTGCGGCGCCATTTTGGTCGGTACCGGCTACGGCGATCGGGTGCGCCAGGGCACCTATCAACACCCGGTGGAGCCGGATTTTGTGGCGGCGGATTTGGCGGCGGCGGTGGCTTGGCTGCATCTTTCGCAAAACCTGTTACCCTGAAAACGCCCTCCAGAAAGGCGACCATGGTCGATATTCGCAAAAACGTTTGGCAATGGGGCGATCGCACCGTGGCCTATTGGGAGGCTGGCCCGAGTGCCCCCGGTGCCACAGATTTGCCGGCTGCTGTGTTGATCCATGGATTTGGGGCTTCGGCAGGGCATTGGCGCAAAACCTTCCCCGCGTTGGCGCCCCAAGTGCGCACCTATGCCTTGGATTTGTTGGGGTTTGGGGCGTCCGACAAGCCCAAGCCGGGGCCCGATTTTGCCTATACGTTTGAAACGTGGGGGGCGCAAATCAACGCTTTTTGCCAAGAGGTGGTGGGCACCCCCGTGACCCTGGTGGGCAACTCGATTGGGGCGATCGCGGCGATGCAGGCGGCGGTGATGGCGCCGGCCCAGACCCAGCGGGTGATTTTGCTGAATTGTTCTTTGCGGTTGTTGCACGAACGCAAGCAGGCCGGGTTGCCGTGGTACCGACGGGTGGGTTCCCGGTGGGTGCAACGGTTGCTGCAAAATCGGGCGATCGCCCGTTTGTTTTTTGCTCAGGTGGCCAACCCCCAAGCGGTGCGCAATGTTTTGAAACAAGCCTATGCCCGCCACGAGGCGATCGATTCGGAATTGATTGCCATGTTGTTGGCGCCGGCCCGGCATCCCCACGCGGTCGATGTGTTTGTCGCGTTCACCGGTTACAGCGGCGGCCCCACCCCCGAAGATTTGCTGGCCCAACTGCCCTGCCCCGCTGTGGTGTTGTGGGGCGATCGCGATCCGTGGGAACCCATTGCCCTGGGCGCGAAATTTCAAGAATTTGCCTGTGTCCAGGCATTTGTGCCGTTGCCGGGGGTCGGCCACTGTCCGCAGGACGAAGCCCCCGAATTGGTCAATCCGCTGTTGCTGCAGTTCCTGCGATGAAGTGGGTGCGCCCGGGAGCCCCTCGGTTCCTCAAATGGCTGCGGCCGGGGTTGGTGGTCAAACGCTGGGTGTTGCTGAGCGTTGTGGGCACCCTGTTTTTGCTGTTGGGGGTCACCATTTTGGCGGGGCTCACCCCCGTATTTTTTCTGATCCAAGGGCTGGTGTTTTTGGGCACCCTGTTGCCACGGGTTGCGAGCGGACTGCTGGCGATCGCCTTGGGGTTGCTGCTGCTGGCCTGGAGTCAGCGGCGGGTGGTGGGAACCATTGCCCAAGCGTTGTCCCCCGACGGCGACGAAGGCTTGGTGGATTTGCTGATTGACCATCGTCGGTTGCGCCGGGGCCCCGTCTGGTGGCGATCGGCGGCGGAACGGGCTATCCGGGCTGCTGCGGGGCCTCAAGCGTTACAGCGCCAACATCACCGCCATTGTCACGGTGGCCGACGATGGGGGATCGTCGGGGCGGTTGCGCCGGGAACATGGGGTATTGCCCCCCGGCGACATTCGCAATTGTTTGGCGGCCCTGGCGGACGAAGAAAAACTGGTGACGGAATTGTTTCAGTACCGCTTCACCACCGGCGAGGGCTTGAGCGGCCATAGTTTTGGCAATTTGTTTTTGACCGCCATGGCCGAAATTACGGGCAACCTGGAAACGGCGATCGCCGCCAGCTCGCGGGTGTTGGCGGTGCGGGGTCGGGTGTTGCCCGCCACCCTCGACGACATGGTGCTGTTGGCCGACCTGGAGGACGGGCGCACGATCGAAGGGGAATCGAACATTACGGCCGCCGGCGGTCGCATTGCCCGGTTGTTTTGCCGCCCCGATCGCCCCCGGGCCCTGCCCCAAGCCCTGCGGGATTTGGCGGAAGCCGATTTGATTGCCCTTGGGCCCGGCAGCTTGTACACCAGCATTTTGCCCAATTTGTTGGTGCCGGAGTTGGTGGCTGCCCTGGTGCAGCGGCGCGCCCCTTGCTTTTACATCTGCAACATCATGAGCCAACCGGGGAAACCCAAGGCTACACTGTGGCGATCACGTCCGGGCTTTGGATGCGGCCGCCGGTTGCCGGGTGTTTGATTTGGTGTTGGTGCAGAAATATGCTCCATCCCAAAAGGCCCTGAACCGTTACGGCGACAGCCATTTTGTGGAGGTGGATCGGGAAGAAATGGCCGCCCTGAATTGTCCTTACCTGTTGGCCAATGTGTTGGCGGAATCCCCCGATGGGCAGGTGCGCCATAGCCCCGAGAAGTTGGCGGGGGTTCTGCTTCGCTGGTACAATCGCAGCAAGTAGGGCCACGGGCATGAAACAACGGCTACAGGTAAACAGCGATATTTATGCCTTGCCCCAAGTCCAGGAATGGTTTGGTGGGTTTCAGGGGGTACCGCGCAAAATTTGGTTGCAGTGTCACTTGGTGTTGACCGAAGCCTTTGCCAACGTGGTGGAACACGCCCATGCCGCCCTGCCGGAACAAACCCCCGTCGAAATTGAAGTTGAGGTGACCCCCCAGGCGATCGTGATCCGGATCTGGGATTGGGGCCCTCCCTTTGACCTCCAACAGGAGTTGCAGCGCCGCCACCAAGAGCAACACGAAAAGCGCTTCCACTCGGTCGAAGATTTGCCCACCGGTGGCCGCGGTCTGCTGATTACCGATGCGATCGCCGATGTGTTTCTTTACGATCGTCAACCGGATGGCCGCAATTGCCTTTTGTTTCGCAAAAACTTTGATTGATGGGGCCGCAGCATCCTAGCCAAGGCGGGGGGGGAATCGCGGGGGCGATCGCTGTTGTTGAATTTTTCCTGTTTGCGATCGCAGCCAACAGGACTGGGGGTTTACGCGCAACAGATTTTGCCGTACCTCCAGGATTTGCATCCCTGGGTGCTGACCCCAGGGGAATCCACGCCCCCGGCCCACGCCCACCTGCGGCGGTTGCTCTGGACCCAGACCACGCTCCCCCGGATCTATCGTCGGGTGGGGGCCTCGCTCCTGTTTTCGCCGGTGCCGGAAGCACCGATTGGGGCCGGGTGTCGGTTTGTGGTGACGGTGCACGATTTGATTCCGCTGCGGTTTGGCCCCCCCACCGGCAAGTTGGCGGCCTATTTTCGCTACTTTTTGCCCCTAGTCTTGCACGGCGCGATCGCCATTTTGTGCAACTCCCAGACCACGGCGACGGAGCTGCAACACCATTTTGCGGTGCCTACCGCCAAGCTTAAGGTCATTCCCTTGGCGTGCGATCGCCAGCGGTTTCAACCCAGCCCGTTGCCGCCTGCGCCTTACTTTCTGTATGTGGGGCGAGCGGATCGCCACAAAAACCTGGCGGGGTTGTTGCAGGCTTTTGCCCAACTCCCTTGGGCAGGGGAACTGTGGGTGGCCGGCCCCTACGACTCCCGGTACACCCCCGTCCTCCAACAATTGACCCAACACCTCGGCCTGACCCAACGGGTACGCTGGCTCCAATACGTGACCGCCGAAGCTCTGCCCGGCCTCTACCAACGGGCGATCGCCTTGGTGATGCCCAGTTTTTGGGAAGGGTTTGGTCTGCCGGCCCTCGAAGCCATGGCCTGCGGTACCCCCGTGATCTGCGCGGGCGTTGCCGGTCTGGCCGAAACCACCGGGAAGGCGGCCCTCCACATCGATCCCCATTGCCCCGCAGCGATCGCCGCCGCCATGAACTCGGTGCTGAACGATGCTGGCCTGCGCGATCGCCTCCGGCAAGCGGGATTGGAACGGGCGGCCCAGTTTTCTTGGGAACAAACCGGCCGCACGACGGCCCAAACCTTGGCAAGGTTGCTTTAATTGTTTAGGTATTCCCGCAACGCCTCCAAAAAACGACGCACATTCTGAAAGCGATCGCGAATTTTGCCCAGGGAAATGCTGGTGTCTCCACCATGGGCGATGTTGTTGCGGAGCCCCACCGTACTGGTAACCGCCTCTCTGAACTCTTCCGGCAAATCCCTGAGGGCGTCTTGCAAAGAATCGCTAAATTCTGCCGCCAGTTCGAGGATGTCTTTGAGGTCGGGGTTGCGAAAACGCCGCAAGCGGGTGGACACAAACCGTTGAACCTCTGGCGCCGCTCGCTTTTGGACATAATTTTCCAAGGTTTCACGCACGGTGGTTTCAATCAGCCCCGAAGTTCGCACCGCAATGTACCGCGCCAGTTCGCCCTGCAATTCCAAATCTTCTACCTTGGCCGCTTTGTCCAAAAGCGCCTGAATTTTGGTAACCCTTTGGTGAAACTCGTCGCGAGCCGCCATCCTACAAATCGGCAAAGGCGGCCGTTGCCAGACGCAGGCGTTCACGCACGTTTGTGGCCGCCGTGATCTGCCGAGCATCAATGCTCACTTCCTTGAAGTCCTGACTTTGTACCAACCGGTGGTAGGCTTCCGCCAAAGCCGTTGGGTTGGGACGGGAGTCGCTTGCCAACCGTCGGGCAATGCCCACCATCACCGCATCAAATACAGCCGAATTTAGCCCGCGCCGCGGCCGAAAAGCACCTTCACCCAAAGCCTCGTATACAAAATCTATGGTTCGGTAAAAAGCCTTTTCCAGTTCTGCTTTGCCATACCTTTGAAATGGCGATTTTCACGCATGAAGTTGGCTAAAAAATCTTTCATGGAGTCTTTGTAGCTGGACAAGTCAACATAAAGTGCCAAAAAACGCAAAATCAACTCGCAGTCCTTCATGCGTTTGGTGATTTCCGGTTTCGTAGCATCGGCTTTGCCCTGAAAAATTTGCTGCCAGGTTGGATATTGATTGAATTCCATCAAGGCAGTGTTGAATTCCCCGTAGTAGATGGCGGAGCGAATTTCTTGGGGTTCTAGTTGGGTGCCCCCGGTATTCAAGCGCTCAAAAATGTAGTACAGGCTGGTGGGCAAACCGTCTACCTCTTCTGGTTCCTCTTGACGCACAATGGTTGCCGGCACAATCGCATCGTCCAACCGCCGGCGATCGTTGGCCGAAAGATCTTCGTAAGTTTGACCCTCAAAGGCTTTCCCCACTCGGTGCAACCGAAAAGGAATTTCTTTGGTATCGGCAAAGCGCCCCCGGCCTTCGTAAAAGTACTGCAGGGTTTTCAAACGCTGCTGACCGTCAATCACCATTAGACGGTTGGTAACCGGTTCTTTGGCCAGAAAAATTCCGGGAACGGGAAGACCGCGCAACAAAGATTCGATAAACCGCGAGGCTTGCTCCAGTTTCCAAACGTAGGCCCGCTGAAATTCGGGGATGTAAATGTCCTGCCGCTGAATGCGCTTCACCAGCCCGTCTACTGGATAGTCCGCACCATAGCTGCTGATGGTAAAAGCCTCTAGGGCAGTGCTATCCGAGTCTTCTTCGGCCTCGATGCCGCCAAACGAATCGACCACCACAGCCCCCCCTTTTTTCCTAAAAAATCCTAAAAGAAAATCACCCGGGCATCCAAACCTTGCAGGCGGGCGGTGCGCACCAACGAATCGGCACTAAAGCGATCGGGAAATCCTTGCAATTCGATGTAGGTGCCCATGGGCGAAGCCGCCATCCGGGCCTGGGCGGCAAGGGCGCGGGCTTTTTGCAACAGTTCGGCGCTGCTCCCCGGCACAATGGCAAAATAGCGAGCGCGACGGGTGGGGGGGGCGGCGCCACCGGCTCGATGGTGTTGGGGCTGGCCGTCGGGATAGGCTGCGGTGTGAGGGTGCGGATTGGTTCCCGATCGATATTGATGGTGGCGTTGCGGGTGACCGGAACCGGGGCAACGGTGGAGCTAGGTACGCCCGGCAAGGGATCCACGGCCGAAACCCTTGGTGCAGCCATGGGCGAAGGCATTGACAAAGCTGTAGAAGACAAAGCTGTAGAAAAAGGCGCAGCGCTCCGGCCCCCAACCGCAGCCACCAAAGCCCCCACCCCTTGCCCTCGCATTTGGGCGACCCGGTTCTGGGCTAGGTTTTCGTTGTTGAAACGCCCAATCTGCACCACCCGCTGCCCAGAATCCAAGTTGCTGACAAAGGCATCGGGGGCGACCGTACGCACCCGTTCCAGTTGTTGGGCATCCGGTACGTACACCACAAATTGTTGGGCTGGCATGTTGATGCTGGTGGGGGCAATGGAGTAGCTCCCCGCTTCGGGAAAAACACTCTGCCCCCACCCGGGTTGGGCGATCGCCATGCTGCCAACCACCAGACCAAACATCCGCCAACGGTATTTGTGTTGTTTTCCCTGCGCGTTCATGTTCCGGTTCCCAAAGTTGGGCGGATTCTAGCGTAGGGGGGCGGGTCTGGCAACCCTTAATCCCCTTGGGCGAGGGCTTGCTCCACCCGATCCAATTCCACCAAAACCCGATCGCGCACTTTTTGGGGCACAACCCGTTTGGTGCTGCGGGCGTAGTAGCTCCCCAAGTTGTTCAGGGCGGTGCGCAGGGTGGTGTACGACCGAAAGCCGCCAACTTCTTTGTCCCGACGGTACCGGGCGGCAAAGGCGTTGATTTTGTATTTGGCTTCGGTCTGGGCTTGGTTCAGGTTCGGCGCGTCGGCGGGCAATTGCACCGCAAACCGTAGGCTCTCAACCACAGATTTGATGTCCTGGCCGTATTGCCCGGTTAATCCGGCGTTCAGTTTGTCCCGGACTTCTTTGGTGCTGACCTCGCTGGGCTTGAACAGTTTGGCCTGCACCGGCGACATGACCCCAAAGGCACAAAAAAGGGCGATCGTCGCGATCGCCAGGAGTTTCGTAAAAACGCTTTGTTTCATAGAGATTTGTCAAGAAATGGAGTTTTGGCTCTCAAATCTTAATCCGAAACCCGTACCAAGCGATCCCAGCCCAAGGACTTCAACGCGCCGTTGCGCCGCAGGGGCCGGGTGATCAGTTCCAAGATTTGGCGGCTGTTGCCGAAGCCGTGAATCTGGGCAAAGGTAAACTCGACGGACCATTTGGTGTCGATGCCCCGGGCTTCGAGGGGGTTGGCGTGGGCCATGCCGGTGATCACCAGGTCGGGGCGCTGGGCTTCGATCCGCTGAATTTGATGGTAGTTGTCGGGCTTTTCGACAATTTTGGGTACCGGTGCCCCCATCTCGGTACAGGTGCGCTCCAAAAAGGCCAGCTCGGCCGCTTGGTACCGTTGATCCAGGTAGGGAATGCCGATTTCCTGGACGATCGCCCCGCACCGAATCAAAAACCGCGCCAGGGAAACTTCCAACAGGTTGTCCCCCATGAAAAAGACGGTTTTGCCCTCAATCAAGGCCCGATAATCGGCGAGGTTGGCCCAAGCCTGCGCCTCCCGCTCGGCCAAGCCGCTGACGGGTACCCCCAAGGCCGCCCCAATGGCCTCCACCCAGGCCCGGGTGCCGTCGGGGCCAATGGGAAACGGTGCGTTGATGAGTTGCGCTTTCCGCCGCCGCACCAAAGTGCTGGCGGTACGTCCCAAAAAGGGATTCACCCCACACACAAAATCTCCAGCCTCGATCGCCGGCAATTCTCCGTACCGTGGCGCGGGCAACCACCCCCGCACCGAAATTCCCTGTTTCCCCAACTCTACGCTCAAATCCATGGCCACCGGCTCCGGCAAGGAGCCGAACAAAAATCAGGGGG